>CAJOEB010000056.1:2066-7724 GCA_905233775.1 uncultured Alphaproteobacteria bacterium
TTTCTCGAGAATTTATAACGTACATCAGATACAAAATCGCTGTTTTTCAGTAATTCAAAGACAATAGATGCATGCTTTTTATCCACTAAAATTTTTAATTTCGTTTTATTCTCAATTAAATCACACTGGATAAAATATTTTGCGAGAAAACTTTGTATATTCTTCGGATTTACATCACAAGAAACTTGTAATTGTGATAAATTTGGTGTTACAGCCATTCCGCAAAACTCTTTTGCTGAAGATGTAGGTGAAATAATTGTTCCCGGAGCCTTAATAAAACTGGAAGCAACACGGATAACAACGTTTTTCTCCATAGCGTATGAAACCGACTGTTCTTGTAGAACTTTTGCGCCTTGGGATGCCATTTCCAGCATTTCCGTATAACATATTTCATCAATTCTGCGAGCACCGTTGTATAAGTTTGGATCTACGGTATAAACTCCGTCAACATCTGAGTATATTTCGCACAAATCCGCATTGATTGCCGATGCAATCGCAACAGCTGTAAGATCAGAACCTCCACGTCCGAGTGTTGTGATTTTTCCTTGCTGACTTACTCCCTGAAAGCCACAAACCACTGGGACTATGCCACGTTCTAAATCTTTGTTTATATTAGATGGATCGACATTTTGAATTACTGCACGCCCGTAATTATTATCCGTAAAAATCGGCACCTGCCATGACGCATATGATCGCGATTTTATTCCGACATTTTCCAAGGCGATAGCAGTTAATCCTGCTGTAACCAGTTCCCCCGAAGATAAAACCGTATCATATTCCGGATGACCTTCATTTGCGCCAAGGGCATTTACACAATCCACAAATTTGTTCGTAACTCCTGCCATGGCTGATACTACCACGACAATTTCATGATCGCCGTTTAATCTGCTTTCAGCGACTATATCAGCTACATTTTTGATCCTGTCCAACGTTGCGACAGACGTTCCTCCGAACTTTTGAACAAGACGCGTCATGCTCGGTTTTTCTCCATATTTATTATTACTATACTCATTATCGTATTTGTTACCGATTTTGTAAAAAAACTACGACACATTTTGTATCAATTCTTGTTGTATCAATTCTTGTGAAATGGGAAGTTTCATTAGCGAGATTAGTTCACGTAATTCTTGACGCGCGGCAACATGAGATAAATTCATCGGAGCATCAATATTTTGCAAATCAAGTAACGTTGTCCCTGCTAAAAACAGTTCTTTAAATATAACACGTTCGCAAAATCCGTTTCCTATTCTAAAACTTAAACGTTTCGCAAGAGCTTCAAGAACAGTATTAACATCACCTCGGTTTTTCGTATACAGCGTAGAAAGGCGGTTTTTTACTACAATCCAATCGAGAGGTCTTTCTCCTCGTCTTGCTCGCTCTTTTCTTTGATCCCAAACCATTTCTGCGTATATACTTGGTCGAAGATTTTTCAGATCACCATGCGATATTTTCACAATAACATCAAGGTCAACGAAACTGTCATTGATCGGAGTTACAAGAGTATCTGCATATGAATGCGCAAGTCTCGACAGAAACGTATTATTTCCCGGAGTATCTATTACAATGAAGTTACAATCCGATAATTCTTTCATTGCATTTTCAAAAGATTGACGCTCGATTTTTTCTGTCTCAAGTTTATCTTGTGCGTCACTCATTAAAATTGATACATGATGTGGTACCTTTATCGTTGGATCACCGCTCGCTGTTCGTTTTCTATTCTCGAAATAGTGTGTAAAAGTTCCTTGTCTGGCATCTATATCAATAGTTCCGACTTTGCATCCTAAATTCAGTAAATACACGGCGATATGCATTGCGATCGTGGATTTTCCTGTGCCGCCTTTTTCGTTTCCAAAAACAATAACATAAGGTTTCATGCTTATACCTTTCTCTACTATTATTATTCGACGCTATTTTCTTGTGAAGAACCATTCCTATATATAATGACAGCAGCCATTATGACACCAATTGTGAGAACAGTCATCAAAATTGTTGCTAGTGCATTTATTTCCGGTGATATTCCAAATCGAAGACTTGAAAAAACGATCATCGGAAGCGTTGTCGCACCAGGTCCAGCAACGAAACTCGCAATAACGACATCATCGAGGGATAGAGCGAACGACAAAAGCCACCCGAGAACTATGCTTGGAAAGATAATCGGCAGTGTTATTACGAAGAACACCTTTAGTGGAGACGCACCGAGATCAAGCGCCGCTTCTTCTATTGATCGGTCGAAATCCTGCAAACGAGCTTGGACAAGCATAGTCACATAGGAAAGAGTCAACGTAATGTGTGCTATTATAACGGTTGTTGTCCCTCGTCCGTCCGGCCATCCGAAAAATTTATCCATACCAACAAACAACATAAGGATAGATAAACCAAGAACGACTTCTGGCATTACCAAAGGAGCAGTAACCGCACCAACAAAGAACGATTTTCCCCTGAAATGTCCAAAACGAGTTATAACTATCGCCGCTGTAGTTCCGATTATTGTAGATACAGTTGCCGATATTGTCGCAACTTTGATGCTTGTAAATGTCGCTCGCAAAATAATTGGATCGGAAAATAGAGCCTTATACCATTTTAATGAGAAGCCTGACCAAACACTAACCAATCGTGATTCATTAAAAGAATATATGACTATGCAAACCAACGGAAAATACAAAAACATATATCCGAAAAACAGTATAATATTAGGCCATTTGAGCTTCATCTTATCTCACATTCCTCAATTTACCTTACATCTCTCAATAGTCGGATTTCCTTACGACGTTGCGTAAGAACAATCGGGAAAACAACGAAAGTCAACAGGATAATAGATAGTGCAGCGGCAGTTGGCCAAGAAAGATTTCCAAAAAATTCATTCCAAACCAATCGACCGATTGTAAGTGTCTGCGCTCCTCCCAACAACTCCGGAATAACAAATTCACCTATTGCTGGAACGAAAACAAATGCGGATCCGGCGTATATTCCGGGAGCTGCAAGCGGAACTATGATCGAGAAAAAAGCCGTAAGAGGTGAACTGCCAAGGTCGTAAGCTGCTTCTATCAATGTGTAATCTATTTTCTCAATAGCGCTGTATAAAGGAAAAATCATGAACGGCAGATATGCGTAAATAATTCCGATACACGCTGCGTATGAATTATTCATTAATTGCAACGGAGCATCTATTAAATCGAATTTCATCAGAAGACTATTTATAAATCCGCTGGGACTAAGAAGCATAAGCCAGGCATATACTCTTATCAAAAATGACGTCCAAAATGGCAGAACAACTAGTATCAGAAGAATTGTACGAACTTTTGGAGATGATCTGACAATCGCCAGTGCCATAGGAAAACCAATCAACAAACAGCATATTGTAGATGCCCCTGCGATTAGCACGGACGTTGCAAATCCGCGAATATACATCTCATTACTGAATAATCCAAGATAATTACCGAGATTAAGACGAATTTGCAAAATATTCCCTGAAATCCAATCAATAAGGCTTGTATACGGCGGTGACGAGATGATGCTATCCGAAAAACTGATTTTTAACAGTATAAGGCACGGACAAAGAAAGAAAACAAATACCCATACCGATGGTACGAAAATCAACAAATTTCGTCCGGTAATTTTCTTAGCTAACTCGCTTAAATATGAAATTATTAATTCTTCTATTCTATACATCTCAATCAAATCAAAAATGCATGCTATTATTGATATAATTACATTTGTACAGGAACAACCTATCAAGTTATTTCTGCGTTATCAATGGGTTTTATGAATGATATTCGTCCAATCTGATGATTTTAATATATCGCAAATAGCTAATTCAGGACAATGTTTTCGGATTTCTGAGCAATCTAACAGCGAATGGGAAGTAATTGCGTTTGGAAAAACTTTGAAAATTCGCTCGGCAAACGAAAACGACAATAACTGTTATATTTTTGAATGCAATGAGAAAGAATATGAAGAAGTTTGGCGCGATTATTTCGATATGCAAAGAGACTACGGTGAAATAAAAGCAAAAATAAAGGCTATCGGCGATAACTATTTGATAAACGCCGTAAATTTCGGATATGGTATGAGAATTTTAAACCAAGATTTATGGGAAGTTATCGTAAGTTTTATAATATCTCAACAAAATAACATTCCGAGAATAAAAGGAATAATAAAAAGACTTTGCGCACCATATAATTCTCGTTTTCCTTCTCCGAATGAACTTGTAAAATATTCAGAAGAAGATTTAGTCAAAATAGGATTGGGATATCGTGCGCGGTACGTACATAATATCGCGATTGCGGTAGTGGAAGGACAACTTAGCTTCCAAAAATTAAAAAGCCTGAGTTATGAGGACGCAGTTAGTTATTTAAAAACATTCGACGGAATAGGCAAAAAAGTCGCGAATTGCATAGCTTTATTTGGCTTGCGGAAACTTGAGGCATTTCCGATTGATGTATGGATCAACCGAATTCTGCAAAACCAGTATAACGGAGAATTTGACGTCGGACTCTTCCCCGGATACGCAGGTATTGTACAGCAGTATATGTTCTATTACGAGAGGTATCGAAATACTGGCACAATATCTTATAATAATATCTCATAATTATGAAAACGTAATAACAAAAACGTAGTATCATGAATGATATAAATAAAGGCTCTAGAGCATAATAGGAATAAAGATGTATGGTATAATGCATGAGATACAGTAGATTAAGCGGATATAAGATAAAAAAATAATTAAATAATTCAGTGAAGACATAACTACAAGTTATACGACAAAAATTCTGAAGTTGAAGCGCAAGACGGTTAACAGCTACTACAACGAGTTTAGGATGCTGATATTAGCGCATTCATTGCGAGAACAAGAGAGAGAATTAGGCGAATTTAAGTTAGATGAAAGCTGCTTTGGAGCGAGCAGAGTCGGAGGCAAACGAGGTCTCGAGGAACAACGGAAAAAACACAGGTTTTTGGGCTTTTGAAAAGGAATGGAAAAGTGTTTGTAACAATCGTCCCGAACTGCTCTCGAAAAGAGTTAATGCCACTTATTCAGGGAAAAATTCTTGAAGATTCCACGATTCACACTCACGGCTGGAAAGCCTATGACGGTCTGATCTGTAACGGATACAACTACTATCAAGTGTTTTCACTACAAAAATGAATTTGCACGAGGGAAATTTCATGTTAACAGCATCGAGTGCTTTTGGGGCTATGCGAAAAGACGCCTTGTAAAATTAACAGACTGAGCAATGAAAAGTTTCTATTACATTTAAACATTTAAAAGAGACTGAGCGTAAATTTAGTCGCAGAGAAGAAAGTTTTCGGGTTCTTGTTGTTTCTCTCCTTTAAAAAAAAGAAAAAGATGCGGGAGGGGGAGAGTATACCATTATATCAATATATTTATTATTTATGCTCTATTCTTCTTCTGCCATTTCTACGTTTTCAACGCCGACTATATTTCTTATATCCAAAATATCATATGTCGTCAGAAGATACCCATCAGGCAGAACAGCTTTTTTTCCATCAGCAAATAGCAATTCAATTTTTGTTGTTCCATATCTTCTGAAATTACCAATAAAATTTTTTATTTTTTGAAGTTCAGCTAAACCGCCAACTTTTATTCGCATAATTTTATTTTTCGGTTTTTGCGGAGTATCATTTTGAAAATTGTTATCA
>CAJOEB010000057.1 GCA_905233775.1 uncultured Alphaproteobacteria bacterium
GATTTAACATCAAAGATATCTGCAGATAACAAATTCGTCGGAGTAGGAGCATCCATAGGTATATCGAGATTAGTTCCGAAATTGATAGAAAGAGGTTTGTTAAATTGCGATAAATCGGCTACAGCACAATTACTGGTTACAGTTCAAAATCGTAATTTTATCGGAAGTTATATGAAACTTTCCGGAAAATTCAGAAAGCTTGGAATAAAAACAGAAACATATCTGCAAAACAAATCTCTGGGAGCACAAATTGGATACGCTAGCAGAAAAGGGATTAAGTATGTACTTATAGCAAATGATGTGGAATTGTTGGATAACAAAGCAATCATTCGAAATCTTGAAACAAAGGAGCAGCATGTTATCCGAACAAAGTATATGGGCAAAGAAGTAGTAAGCTTGCTAAGATAATAAATATTTTTGCAAAAAAAACATACAAAAAAAATGCAGGTATTAAAGGATCCCAGCCGCAAGCAGCAGGGTATTTAGCAGATTTTTGCAATAACTGTTCTTACTACGCCGTAAGCGGCGGGGAGTTACACCCTTAGATATTAACTTTCTGTTAATTAACTGTTGTTATTATAGTTGTCGTTATTATATTTTTAATTATCATATATAATATTTTTAACGAATGTAAAGAAAGAGAGATCATATGAAGACAAAAACGTCCCTAATCTGCAGAATGTTGTCATTAAACAGTATCAGTATGTTGTCATTAATCTGTATATTATTAAATACATCATCTGTAATCGCAAGAGAAAACGACAAATCAAGAACTTTAGTTAGAAGTCATACTTTTAGTGATTTACGATCCGAAGGAGCATCTTCACAAATATCAAATGATATGCAGGAAACAAAAAAAGCATCTCTGAAAAGAAGTAATACATTCAGCGATTTACGTTCAGAACAAGCGCTTTCACAGGCAACAGGTATGTATGAAGAAGGAAAAAAAGACGAAAGCAAATCTCCTGAAATGAAAGATACGGAAGCAGAAGAACAACCAACAACTTCTTCTTACCAAAATCTCGATGACGATAGCAATATATATGATGCGCAATATAATAGCTATAATAATGTGAAAGATGACAACATCACACATCAGAAAAAAGAAAGAAGCAAAAAAAAGAAACCTATAATCATGCCATCAGCAGATGACAAAGACAGTAAACCTGAATATGGCTTACAAAAAAGAAAAGCAATTGCTTCTATTTTAAACTCTAGAGGCAAATAGAGTTCTTGCGAAAGCCAAAAAATGACATTTTGAATGCTTTTTACTTGTCAGAAGCAATAAGCACAATAAAGAAATTTACATATTTCCTTATCTTGCATAAAACTAATCTAGTTCAATGTTTGTTGTAAAATCATTTTTTATTGAAAATAGACTTAAGACGACTTACTTATATTAACATTATTGTTGCGTTTTAGATAATCTAATAATATTCCAAATATTCTTACAAGTACCTATAATTAATATCATTATATGACTTCAAATGAAAATGATATCTTATTTTTTTACACAACACTATTGCACGCCAAAAATCTATCCGCCTCTATTCCGGCTATACATCCTTGTGCTGCCGATGTTATAGCTTGTCTGTATATAGGATCGCAAACATCTCCTGCCGCGAAAATTCCATTCACAGATGTAAAAACTGAACTACTTTTCGTTGTTGCAACATATCCAATTTCATTCAACTCTATATGTCCTCTAAAAATCGATGTATTTGGTTGATGACCAACAGCAACAAAAACACCATCTGTATCAACATATGAAATATTTTCGTTTTTTATATTCTGTAATTTTAGCTTTGTAACTCGACTATCATCTCCGATTATTTCAGTTACGATACTATCCCAAATAATTTTTGTTTTTGGATTATCAAAAAAACGTTTTTGAAGAATTTTTTCCGCTCTTAATTCATCTCTCCTGTGAATTAATGTTACTGATTTTGCAAAATTAGTTAGGAAAATTGCATCTTCAACAGCTACATTTCCGCCACCAACTACAACAACATCTTTATTTTTAAAGAAGAAACCATCGCATGTCGCACATGCAGATACACCTTTACCACGATATTCCGTTTCTCCAGGTATTTGAAGCCACTTTGCAGTCGCTCCCGTCGCGATAATGACTGTCTTCCCTTCATATATTTGTCCTGTTTCTCCAGTCATCTTAAACGGAACTTTAGAAAAATCTACTGTTTCAATTGTATCGCAAATTATTTGTACTCCCATAGATTCAACTTGCATACGCATTTGTTCCATTAATTCTGTACCCGAAATCGGTTTTGCAAAACCAGGATAATTTTCAATGGAAGGGGTTATTATAAGCTGTCCTCCTTGCTGCGCTCCAGTAATCAAATGTACTGTTCGACCTGCTCTTGCAGCGTATATAGCAGCTGTATATCCTGCTGGTCCGCTGCCTATTATCAAAACATCTGCTATTATCATTTTGAAAGTTGCCTAAATCTGTTAATTAATTAGCTAGTTAATTATTTCAATATTATTTATTTTATGAAGATATCGTTATTAGAATACAAACGCAACATAAATTGAACGATATTGATAATATATTGATACCGTACAATAACAAATAAATACATTGACAAAACAAACGAAAAAAGTATGATCAGAATACTTTATTGTGTGTGCTATTATATATATGTGTATGTATTGGGGAATAGTTTAGCGGTAGAACACCCGGCTCTGGACCGGGTAACCTTGGTTCGAATCCAGGTTCCCCAGCCAAAATTTGATTTATCTTGGTACGACTGAATAATTAAATAATCTATAAAAAAACTAAAAATTGAGTATATAACTACAATATAGTTTATCCTGTCCTAATTACCTCCCCACAATAAAAACTGCCTCAAGCTAAACATAAAAAAAGATACTTTTTTGAGTATTTTCTAGAGCCATGGAGAATGGAGTGATATATATAGAGTGATATGTATGTTGACTGAACTCGCTTGCAAGAATTTTGAGCTTCAAGAAAAGAATTACAAAAAATTCGATAGTGGTGGTATGTTTTTGCTGATTAAACTCGATGGAAGCAAATATTAGCGACTCAAATATACTTACGCTGGAAAAGAAAAACTGTCAGCGTTGGGAATAATATCCAGGAGTATCTTTAAAAGATGCAATAGTAAAAAGAGATGAATACAAAGTAAAAATAAGTAATGGCGAAGACCCTGTTCAGTTGAAGAGACAAGAAAAGCATGAATTGAAAGAGAATATAGCTAATACTTTTGAAAATATTACTCTAGAGTAGCATAAGAAAAAATGGAGTGAATCTACTTCCAAAAACACCAAACTTGAACTCAGCAGATTAAAACATAATATTTTCCCTGATCTTGGCACAATGCCAGTAAAAAAATAACAGCACAACAATTGATAAACACAATTTGCAAGATAGAGGAGCGAGGCGTTTTAACAGAGACATGGATTGACAGCCAGTTCAGCGCAAATAATCAGAGGAAAACACGAAGACTTGTCGGATAGGTTTTCCGATACGCAATAGCGATTAGACGAGCAGAACATAATTTGATAACAGATACCAGAGGCGCATATAAGCAACCTGAAGAGAAGCATTATTCTCACTTTTCTAAAAAGGAGCTAAAGGAATTTTTGAAAAACTTTTGTAATTTTAAGAAGAACCTAATAACGAAACTTGCCTTAAAATTTCTGATATTAACTTTTTGTTAAATTTTGTAATTTATTAAATTTTGTAAGAAGTAGCGAATTACATGGAGCGCGTTAGGAAGAGCCTGATTTGAAAAAAAACGAATGGCATATTCCTGCAGAACGCATGAAGATGAAAGAGCAACATATTGTGCCGTTATCGAAACAGGCTTTAGAGGTATTAGAAATCGCCCAAAAATATTCACCAAATGGAGGTGCTGAAGGTTTGGTATTTCCATCTGTTACCAATTCATCAAAAGAAATGAGTAACAATATTCTTCCAAAATTGTTCAGAGATCAAGGATATCATGGAAAAGCAATGCCTCTCGGGATGAGAATGGTAACATTCATTATGTTTTGATGATCAATAGAAAAAATGAAAAACGCTATTTTTGAATTGGACAGCGTGAACAATCAGACAGTAGTTTAAATATCAACGCTTATAGCTCAATAATTTTATAAACAATAATGTAGACACTAATTTATAACAATACTAGTCCAGCAGACTGATGATCACTTTTTTTAGTCTTGAAAAATCCTCAGATAATCAATAACTGCCCCCATATCCACACTCTTTTCTCGATTTCTCTGCTTTTCCTGCTTTTCTTGCTTTTCCTGCTTTTCTTGATTTTCCTGCTTTTCTTGATTTTCCTGCTTTTCTTGATTTTTTTGATTTTTTTGATTTTTTTGATTTTTTTGATTTTTTTGATTTTTTTGATTTTTTTGATTTTTTTGATTTTTTTGATTTTTTTGATTTTTTTTTTGATTTTTTTGATTTTTTTGATTTTTTTGATTTTTTTGATTTTTTTGATTTTTTTGATTTTTTTGATTTTTTTGATTGAAGTCCGTCAAACTTACCTCAAATATAACCTCAAATATATTTGATTTTTTCATTAACAAAATTTTAATAAAGGCCTGCTAAAGTCAATTTAGGTAGCATGATAAGGAGTCCTCCGATGGATATAATCCGCATCTGCCGCTCTTTCGTAGTAAAAATACTTGACGGGGGGGGGTAAGGCTTTTTAGAAATAGGCAAAAAATATCAATTTTTGTCCTTACAATCAAAAAGTTTCTTTCAAATCTACAATCTATCTGCTTCCAAAAAGTTGAAAGAAGCTCATCAAGAAGTCTCGATGCCATCTGTTCATCAGATACCGGAAGAATCTGCGCAAAAGAGTTAACATCACGAAAATCACATAGAGTCTCATATCTTCAAACGCGGTTATTGTCAAAATTACTGTGCATGCTCTCTCTGTGTTTTGTTCAAAGTCTGAAACGCAGTCGCTCCGGCTATGTCCTTATCGTGCTTACCTGTTTCATTCCTGTCGTGTTACTTGGAATTAAATATGCAGAGAAGCTGTTTGAAGTGAAAGATGAAGCCGTAAGACGTCCTGACAACGATGTCATCATCAAGCGATGTTCACGTGAAGCTGCGCTGTCTGTTGCTCGCAACTGGAACCCAGGTTTAACACTCGGCCAGCAACGTGAAGCCGTCTATAAAGTCGCTGATGCCGTTTACAATGCGTATCCGTGTTATTTTAGCAGTGTCTTGAGTCGTGCTGTTCCGGGAGTTGTGGTTCATGATACCGAAGGAAATGCCATTACAATGGCTGCCGAAGCGCAAAAAGTAGAATATGATAAATCCAACAAAAAATACGAGCACACATGGACATACAAAAAGTCGGATTCGAATGGAGCAACGTGGAATTCGAACTATGCAGCGTGGCGAGCAGTTGATAAAGCCACAGATCCGGATAATCGCCAAAGCTGTTTTGATGAAATGGACGAAGAAGAGTTGGGAAGAGGCAGTTTTGTCCTCAAACAGCATGACATTTGCGTTGATCCGCATCCGGCAACCAGCATATCAACAGAAGCATATCCAACAGATGCGAATTTTAACGCATCAGACGGTACAATTTGCTACAAAACACCCAGTAAAAATAATTCTGATGCAGGCAACTATGATTTGGCAACCAATTTATCATCCGAGACATCAGGAATTACTCGCGCAAATGCGACAACCGCCGAATCCACATACACAACAAGAAAGGCCAATACGGAGCACGTCAATATTTCGATTTCCGATGATACGATCAAAGTTCGCACCGACAACCAAACAGCAGCAGCGAAACCAGCCAAGTGCGATGTAGATATTGTTTTAGCCATTCCCGTCAATGGAGCCGCCTGTAATGTAGATAACCGTGACACAGCTTCTGACACTGCGGGGACTCCCTGTAGTTATTCAAATAAAACAGACACACCGGAAGATGTTACCAAAACTCCGATATATCAGATGGGTCAAGCTCTCAAGAACTTTGTAAAAGAGCACTTTTACCACACCAGAGGTGTAAATATGTCGCTGATACCGTATTCGGGTAAGTTATCGATATCTCCGGACAGAGCTACGATCTGGACTGTGGCATTTCCACAGTTCGTAGATACTTCACCAAATACACAGCTTATGATAGGAGCATGTTTGTACGGCACGAGCGGAATTAAGAATGCAGCGCTAAAGCAAACTGAAAAAAACACAACCATCGGCTCAAACACACTCTCGGAACCTTACTACTGGGGAACCCCTCTAGCCACGTGTCCTATCATGTGCCGAAAAGGAACAACGAACCAATCAGCAACATACGGCAATAACTATTATGTCTCAGGACTTTTACTCGATACAACCAATCCAAATAATACTGACGCTAAGTACAAATACCTTCGTATGAACCTAAATCCGTGTTATATGGGGTACGCGAACATGCTGAGTATGAGATGCGAGAAGCAATGTACGCACTTTTTACCGAATCCATACTATATGATTGAACCAACAGCGGATTTAGTAAAGATTTACGAGATGTGTAACGCGTTGTATCCGATATATGATACGCACAACGTCTCAAATTTTGTGTTTGCAGCACTCGAGTGGTCGAACAACATGTTCCAGAGCTGGACAAATGACCCAAGCATTGCAGCCAAAGATGGTTCAGGAGCAGGAACAGCAGGAGCAACCTCTGACGCAACGCTTTCTAGACCATCCAAAACAACCTCAGGACGCAAGAAAGCAGTAATTCTTCTGGTAAATAAGCCTGATTGGTTTGAACCCGGCGAAATGACCTACCTTGGGTTCAACAACGACTTCTCAGAAGTACCTACAGTACTGTCAGATAAGATCGATTTCTCCATCAACTACTCTGATACCTCCAAAAAATTCCTCGATGGAAGCAGCTACAATACAAACCACACAAGCGGCGAATTCTCCGGTATCAACAATACCAACCTCATCTCCGGTGCTAATAAAATCCTTTGCTTTGCCAGCGATGGTACAAAAGTTCAGCGAAGTTCATCTGGTTATTATGAATATACAGGTTCTTGCTCATGTTATTTTTCATTTCCTCAACGTAATCTTATTAAAATTGTAGTTGAACCGACACACAACATAACTTGGGAAACAAAAACAACCAATATGAACAGTATAGATAGCGGAAAACGTTACAACATGGGAAGTGTTGGAGTCGGGTCAGTTTCAGGAACAGAAAGATTGCTTGCAATTTGGAATAACGGCACACTTGCATATTCTGATGATGGTATTACATGGACACGACTTGATAGCGATCTCACAAATGTTGCTACCTCAGGTTGGCATCTTGGCGTAGTTTATGGCAATGGAATATGGGTTGCTATTTCAAGAGATGGTTACTTGGCAACCTCTTCTAATGCTGTGAATTGGACATCTCGAAATGTAAATATTGCAGCTTTATCAGGAGGAACAAAATCTATATCCAATGAAGTTGCTCTAACATTTGGCAATGGGAAATTTATGACAACCAGTGGTCCGAATAAGGAGGTAACAGGAAGTGGCGTATTCATATCCGATGATGGAATAAATTGGATTAATGTCCATAACGGAGGAGTTGGTAGAACAGTTAGTTATGGTAATGGAATATTTTTTAATGGGAGCTCAACAGGGAATACATATAAAAGCGAAGATAACGGTTATACATGGTCTGTAGCTGGAGATGCTTTAAACACAATATTTGGTACAAGTAATTCTGAATGGTATGGTTCAGCGTCATCTTTTGCTAAGGGTTATTTCTATTCCATAAATTATAATACTCGCAAAATTGCAAGAACTTCAGATGGATCTAATTGGGAATTGGTACAAACAATTGCCAATGATGGTTATGAGTATAGAAATATTACATATTATAAAGGAAAATTATACGCATTTAATGGAGGAGGAAATCAAACTTCTGTTCAGGTCGGAACTTTTTCACCAAGTTCAATAAAATTTACAAATATAACGTCTAAGACAGGAGGAATACAAAAGAATACGCAATATAATATTACTGAGCGAACAGAATTTTTTATTGAATCAGATCAAATTTCAACAACTTTGGATAACAATAAATATAAGCTTGCTTTTGATATAAATAATGTACGTTTTATATCAGCGGAGATTACCAACCGTCCGTATACGAAAATTACACCAAGTTGCTCTATACAAGGAACCTCAAGTGCACCGTATATAAAAACAAACGTAAAAAGACCTATGACGGTTAATTTTTCTACAACAGTAAAATATGGACGAATCGGTTTTTACAGCTCAAATAATATAGAAGATAATCTAGGATGGAACAATGTTTTTGCAACTAAAACATTTACATTTAGTGGTGGAACTGATCCGAACACTACAGGTACAGGCGGGCAAGCTTCTTCTCTTGGTAAGAACTTCGGACATAATTTAAGTAAATATAAGGTAAGATATGCTATAACAAATGCTGAAATAACTGCCGCAACTCTAAAAAATCAGTATATTCGAGATTACTTAGGAGAATATGGACGAGGAAACTATAGTTATAAAACTCTTATTTTGAATGACGGCACCTTGGCAGTAAGAGGAGGAGATTATTACGCATATTCGGTTGCTTCGACATATGGTACTGCAGAAGGAGAGTTTACATCAGAGTCAGGTACTAATTTCACAACTATAGTGGATTATCTGAAGAAATTTAGAGATTCTTGTATTGTTGTTGATAATATACGTAAATTAGTAAATCATATTACGTATGGTACTTATTATACAAATGGAGCAGGATCTGGAATACCTCCTATATATAGAGTGTACGGTTTGAGTGGAGCATGTTATTGTTTTATCAAAGGTTATAAAAACCTTTGGCATCAAGGTGTTGCTATTTATTTAGATGAACCTGGCTGGGGAATGTTTGATGCGGAGTATCCGAATAGCGAACCATGGAGCAGAACGGTAACAGGTACTGAATTTCTTCTTCAAGCATATTATAGAAACGGAGCAACTAAATCTTTGCTTAGCACAACACTTGATACAAATGGAGCACAAGATACAAACATTGCACAAAATAAGGGAATCGCTTTGCAGTATTTATCTTCAAATTTGAGTAATCAAATTGTTGCTGCAAACTATATTTGCTTTCAGGGAGACGGTGAGTTGAGTGTTACTGTAGTGCCTACTAATCGCACACAAACTCAAATTATAAACATCGATCCTGAAAAATATAATTATGTAAAACAGTCTGATGGAAATTATTTTGTTTATTTGCCGGGAATTACAAAAAGCAATCTATCAAACGCAAGACATATCAGCAGTGATTATTTATTCATATTTACGAACCCGAGTGTGCCAAGTCGAAGCAGCGTAGTAGATTATTCGCAGAATGTGAATGGAAAACCGAAATATAATGCGAATTTAATAACTTGTTTAACAGGTGGTTCAACAATTTATGATAGTAACATAGGATATTGGATAGCAGGTAGTGGAAGTAATGATTTTTATGATCGACAAGTATACGCAAGGAATGACTTTTATTTAACTTTAGAAGAGCATAATATGTTAACTGCAAGTCATATACGCAATCTCTGGTATGGAGATGGTACGATTGATGGTACAAGTAGTTTAAAAGTTGGTATTTATTTACCGGGGATGAATAGAATTTTCTATAAGCCAGAAGAATATTGGAATTCGTTTGGACTTGGTAATACTGGAACTCATGCTATGATTTATGAAGGTGTAACGCAACCGATAAATACAGTATTGTATAATTATGGTGTGAATACGACGGGATGTGTAACTTCGAAGACAGAAAATTACATTAGCTCTAGTGCTGACTTTAACAGAACAATTCTGAAGCGCCTTACGACTGATGCATGTACAAAACTAAAGACATCAGATTGTCGCATGTATATAATCAAATATCGAAAACAAAACAAATGGAACTGTATTACACGAAATGGTAATACTGCAACCACTCACAGCTACAGCGAAATCGACGCATGTGCGACATCGACAGGCGGTAAGGTGTACGACATCGGCACAGCAGCAGACGATACAGCCAGCAACGGTACCAGCGAAGGAGACACTGGACGCTATCGCCTCGGATATTAAGGCTTGGGCTGGGTACGAGGAGGCAAGGAACGTAACAAACTGAGGCAGGTAGGATACACGAGACAAGACTACGACGAACATACATCGGAGAGCATAGAGAGGAGACCTCGGAGATAGCAGAGGATGGTGGCAGAGGACAGCGAAATCGACGCATGCGCAACATCGACAGGTGGGAAGGTGTACGACATCGGCACAGCAGCAGACGACACAGCCAGCAATGGTACCAGCGCAAACGCTATGGCACTGAAGGAGACACTGGACGATATCGCTGCGGACATCAAAAACTGGGCTGGGTACGAGGATGCGAGGAACATCACTGATTAATACGAAGTATAGCGAAAAATGCAGGATTTATTTGGAATAATTGTTTTTCCCCATTATATTTTCAACTATTTTTATCACAATTTAATTAGCTTACCGTAAATAATGAGGGTACGTGAACCATATAAAATGGCAAAAGTTCAATAAAAAATGTACCAACATACTACACAATATATTTTTTTGTGTTTTATAAAAAGCGTATCCGTAGAATAATCCGCATATTGCCGAAAAAATTACGAAAATTATTCCTTTATCAATATGATAAAGACCAAAGAAAAAAGAAGAGACAAAAATTGAGGTAGTTGCATTTATTCTAAACTTGCCAAGTCTGTATTTACCGAGTCTATTTTGGATATGAAGTCTATTTTGAATATATCCGCGAAAAATAACTTCTTCACTGAAACTAACAAAAAACAAATTGTTTATTATCCATATTAAAGTTATATCCGGTATTTTTGGATCAAACTTTATATATTCGATATACATAGCAGGAATTATTAGAAATAATATACACATTATCAAAATTATAGCGGTATCTTTTATTTGTGTCATAGAAATAGGTATAGGTGATTTTATATATGGATCCATTATAAATATTAGTAATGCGCAAATAACTTTATCAAAATTAATGTTCATAGAAAAATACGAAGAAGTTGGCGATATTTTTATATGATTTAGAATAATTGGATTATTAAATCCCGGCATTTTATGCGTTATGAAACAATAAGTAATTACAATGAAAATAAGTGTGAATAAATAATAAGCATAAATTTTGTATTTAAAGTCTTTATAAAAATGCAGATATGCAATAGCGCAAAATATAACAACAGAAATTAGCCCGTTAGCATTCATAATTTCTTTTTTATATATTGTGGCTAAGCATACTATTAGTACAGGAGATATTAATAATATTCTTTCTTTAGGAACAACTATGCAAAGAAGAACCAAAGAAAATAGAAGATAACAGGCTACATTCATTCATGTACTTATTGTTTTTTTTAGATAGATAATGTTATTTATTATAATCCATATTATAGCATTACCATATATATTATAATTACCATATAAAACGGCACAAGTGAGATAATGAATGAGATAATAAGAAATGTCGATCTAAGAAGTATGTGGGAATATATCTAATTGCGACATAGCTTCTGATACAACAATAGCTGTGGCAACTGCCATATTTAACGATCGACGGTTTGAAATCATCGGGATTTTTACGCAATATGGAATTTTCTTAAAATCATTTTCGAGAAAACCGTAGTGTTCTGATCCGACTATAATAATATCTTCATCTTGATATTTAAAATGATTATGTGGTGTGTGTTCATTGTTTGCTTCCAGAGATATTAGGCGTTTTTCCTTATATTTATCGAGAAAAAGATCAAAAGAGTCATGAATTTCATAATTTGCGGTTCGAATGTAATCCATTCCCGCACGTTTTAGCTTTTTATCATCGAAAAGAAAACCAAAAGGACGAATTAGATCAATTTTTAAGCCAAGACAGGATGACAACCGCATCAAGGTTCCGGTATTTTGCGGAATTTGTGGATGATATAGTGCGATATGTAGCATTTTAATCGATCTGCCTATATATGTTTTTGTATTATTTCTTACTATTTATTATTACTTATTATATACATAATTATATACATAAGAGATCTTGCGAAAATCAAAAATGGCATTTGGAAGACGCTGATTATCAGTACACAAAAAATGCCTAAATGACTTTCGCAAG
The DNA here is from genome assembly GCA_905233775.1 of uncultured Alphaproteobacteria bacterium. Taxonomy (GTDB): domain Bacteria; phylum Pseudomonadota; class Alphaproteobacteria; order UBA3830; family UBA3830; genus BNWE01. The sequence goes on from CAJOEB010000057.1 coordinate 12,156, forward strand.
GTCTCTATAACATAACATTATATATTAACATCATCGTTAATTTCGATAGAAATTAAGTTATTTTTTAACGCTTTCTTCAATAAATATTCTTGTCCTAATTTCTGTTCTGCGTTTAGTATCGGAAACATGCTATTTCCATACATAAGTCTTAATGTATACTGTTGCATGCTACTTCCGTAAATTTCCAACATTGCTCCGTAAAATTCAAAATTCATCGAATGAATCGTATACGGTGTATCAGGAAGGATATATTTGTAAGTCTCTTTTATCGGATTTAGACCATATGAAGTATGATCGCTTCTTATTGGCAGTCCAAGCTCCACAGATAATGCGAAATCACTGAGGAGATTTATAACAAGTGTA
>CAJOEB010000058.1 GCA_905233775.1 uncultured Alphaproteobacteria bacterium
ACGACTACTACAAAAACTTTGACGAGAGTCCACGTCTGAAAAAGTATGCAGACTCTCCACATGACTTGCTTCCGCAGAAACAGTCATAATTAGCCCTAAGAGGCTGAAAATTGAATGTTTCATAATATTTTCCTTTCAATATTTTTTTATTTTTATTAGAATTTTTTAAATAGAATTAATTGGAGTGCAGAAAAACTCTGCTTTTTATGATATTTTTTGGGATTTTCAGCTAAAAATTAAGAATATCTGTGACTAATTCCATTATCAGAGTAGCACATTTAACGAAAAAGTCAAGAAAAATCTTTAAATTTTAATAAAAACCATTAAAATACAATGTGTTATACAAAGATTCTATTTATAGAAATTGTCAGGTTCTGCGCAGCCGCCGTTATCATTTTGATATTTTGCATCAATTGTTTTCGCAGTAATCGGAAAAGAACCGAATCTTCCGCCGCTCCATTTTATATAAGTTTCTTCATCTTTGAGCCATGTGCTAATTAGATCAGCATCACAGCTTTTATAGGGGCTCAATCGGATCATTTAATCTCTCTCAATTTTTGCCTTTATTGTAAACATTATTGATGTTTTCATTCAATTAAAAAGCCTACCGAAGCACTAGGATAATTAACACTTTCCTCGACATTATGTTATAATGAGCACATGAATTATAAGGGAGCATTTATATGAGTGAAACAACTCTTTTGGATATACAATCGGACTACATTTTTAAGAGAGTTTTTGGCATAGAGAAAAACAAAGAGCTCCTTATTTCTTTGATCAATTCGATTTTGAAAGGCAATCCGCATGTCACGAATCTCGAAATCAGAAACAGTGAAATCTCAAAAATTTTCAAGAACAATCTGACGATTCATTTGGATATCAAAGCCGAGATAAATCCGCAGGAGTTTGTCGACATCGAAATTCAGGTTCGCGACACGGGCGAAATTATTGAGAGGGCGGTTCAGTACCTGGCCGAGATGCTCACCGTGAATTGTCGAAAACTAACGGAAGAAGAGATGAAAGCCGGTCGGAAACAGACCTATAAGTATCCGAAAGTTATCGGAATTTGGATTATGGGCGAGAATGTTACTGACCGTGAAGACGCAGTAAATGAGGCATGTTTGGCTTTTCCTCCAACCGAACGAGATGAGTATCAGATCATAATTGATAAACTACGTATTTTCTTTGTTGAGTTGCAGAAGTTTCATCCGAAACACGTTGATCGAAAAAATATGCTTGATGTGTGGATGTCGTTTTTGAAAAATCCGTTGAATGATGAAATCCAAAGTGTTCCAGAGGTACAAAAAGCACTCGATACATTAAAGGAAATCAGTGCCGATGAAAATGAGCGAGAAATTTACATGTTGCGCCAACATACAGAATTCGGATATATCAGCGAAAAAAATGTCGCCGTAGAAAAAGCTCATAAAAGCGGTATTGAAAAAGGAAAGGCTGAAGGCGAGAAGATCGGTATCGAAAAAGGAAAAGCCGAGGAGCGAGCAAAAGCCGATGCTGAAAGAATGAAAATGATTAAAAATATGATAGAAACAGGATTGTCAGTCGAGCAAGTCAGTAAAATTAGCGGTTTACATATCGATGAAATTAAGAAACTAACAAATTTAAATAGCTAATCATTTTTTTAACAAAAGAGAAAAATATGTTTAAAATAATATTGACGATATTGTTTGCACTGTCGATTTCTGAAATTAATGCTATCACGGCAATTAATGTTCAATTTTCAGATCAAGGTTATTGGTACGCAAAGGCTCTTAATAGCGATCCGGATCTTCCGAATGAAGCTTGTTCTTGGGCTTGCATGGATTCTATGGAATTAAAATCAAAAGCAGCTCTGGATTTCTTTCAGAATAAATTGCCGAAAGATTCTCCGGAATTAAATAAATTGAAATTTTGGGCGTATTTTTGCGGCAAGGCTTTGGAAATTCCTGAAAGCGAAAAAGTGCAGTTGCAAAAAGACGCAAAATTAATTGAATCTACTCTACAAAAACATGTCGAATTATTCGAATCAATCAAAAAATTCTGGGGAATAACAGCAAATACTCCTGTTTATGTTTTTCCTTCGAAGGTCAGCGATAAGCAAAAGATGGCTAACGCATTTTTTGTTACAAATTTTGGAGATGAGCATGGAATCAGTTCCGTTTTGTTGACTTGCCTTCCTCATTTCGGTGAAAAAATGTCGTTCGAAGATTATATGGGAATTATCGCGCATGAATTTTCGCACTCGATGTGCTCTGCAAACAATAAAGCATGTGTTGCAACAGGATTTAAAACGCTTGAAGACAGAATAGCAGAACTTCCATCGAAAAATGCGACAGTTGCAAGTTGGTGTCTCGATGAAACCATGGCAGTGGTTTTAGGAAATGGAATTTTTTGCGAAAAACTTTCCGGCAAGAGGCCAGAATTTAAAGGTTCAGAGTCTTGCGAGCCTGCAGGATTGGCGGCAGCAGTTTACGATCTGGTCTTGAAATATTTCGATTCTTCCAGAAGTATTGATGATGATTTTCTGAAAGAGTTCTTGAGAATTTTCGATGAACTTTATCCGAAAGCGTACATTGATCCAAACGTATGTCTGACGCATGTTTCTTTAATTATTCCGAATAATCTAAATGAACATGAAGTTTTTTCAGACATTTCTCAACAGTTTCATCCGTTTGAATTCAGTTGTGAGAGGTTCGATGAGCTCAATGAAAAAACAATAAAAGAAATTTCGCAAAGCAATAGTACGCTGCTGATTATCTTCGAAGATGAGAGTCAGCTAGAAAATATTGCACATTTTATTCCTGATTTTGATAAAATAAAACCTATCGACATTGTGCATGAAAATAAACGCACATATATTTTTCTGAAAACAGATAAAGATCATTCTTTTCAAGAAAGATTAAAAGAACTGATGACCGCAAAATTTTAAGGAGAATTGAGATGACTAACTTTTTGAAAATCATACTGTTAGTTACTGTTTTTTATGTTCAAAATATATCCGCCATGACTTGGGAGCTCGCGAACAAAGCTGATCACAGATTCGTAATCTCATTTTTTCCTGAAAAAATATCTTCGGAGACGAGAGTTAATTCAGATATTTTTTGCAGAGCGGATTCCTTAAGAACTTTGCCCTCTGAACAGCAAAAATTATTTCGAAAATCAACCGGAGAAACGGAATCACAAAGAACATTCCAAAAATTCGGTTATGAATTCGTTTATTCGCTTTTTAAATATGCTGAAGAAGAGTCAGCTGACGAATCTGAAGAATTAAATCTCGTGCTTGATGATCAGAGACTTGTTTGTGAAGGCACTCCTACTGAAATGTCTTGCGAAGAATTAAATGAAATTATCAAAATGAAAAATGTGATTTTTTACACGGGCGCAGGAATTTCCGCAGCAGCGGTTCCGACAATGAACGTTTTGCTGAACGCTCTGAAAATTTCAAAAGATTTGGAAGAAGGCGATAAATTGCAGCATTATATTTCCGACGTTATATCTAATCCCGAAAAATATACGGAAATCTTGGGAGATTTTTTTGATCGCTGCGAAAAAGCGTTACCAACATTTGCGCATGTTTTACTGTCCGAATGCTCCAAAAAATTCAATCACCTACTTGTTACAGAGAATGTGGATCAACTTCATCAAAAATCAGGAATAGAACCAATTATTTTTGCCGGAAGCGATAGATACAGCAGTGATGAAAGAATTACAGCACTGGTGAAAGAAGCCGATTACATTGTTACAATCGGGCTCAACTCAGATGAAAGTGGATTTTTAAAATTTTATAAAGCGCAGAATCCGAAAGGAAAAATTATCTCGATAAATCTTGCTCAAACAAATTATCTATCAAATGAGGATTTTTATTTAGAAGGAGATATACAAAAACTTGCCAAAAAGATTTTTGAATTATAGCAATAAATAAAATTATTGTTGCATTTTTATAATTTTGATAAAACAGCAAAAAGTAGTTTAGAATCGTTCTTGATGTATTTTAAATTTGGGTCTAGCCTAGCCTCTTTTTTTCTTTTGCCAGAAGAGGGAAGCTACAAGATCCCCAAAATTTTCCTCTCTATGGTTAAATTTACACTCAGTCTCCTTTAAATGCAACAGGAACTTTTCATCACTTAAGCCGTTGAACTTAGCGAACCGTCTTTTCGCATAGCTCCAGAATGACTCTATGCCGTTAACGTGAGATTTCCCTCGTGCGAATTCATTTTCTCATGGTGAAAGACCCGATAGTGATTGTAACCGTTCAAAATCAAACCGTCATAAGCCTTCCAACCATCGTTGATCCTTCGAGGATTTTCCCTTGAATAATCGGCATCAATTCTTCTCGAGAGCAATTGGGAACGACCGTTACAAAGACTTTCCCATTTCGTTTTAAAAGTCCGAAAACCGGCGCCTTTCCAGCCGCTCCTCGTCCTCGTTTCCCTCTGATCCTGCGGGCTCCAAAATAGCTTTCATCTAACTCAAATTCGCCTGATTCTTTCCTTTCTTTAGCTAATGAATGCTCAAATATCAACCTCCGAAACTCATTGTAATAGCTATTAATTGTTTTGCGATTTAATTTCAGAATTTTTGCAGTTGAACTTGCCGTTATGTCCTCACTAAAACATTCTATTATTTTTTTGATCTTATATCTGATCAATCTGCTGTATCTCACGCCTTATACCATACTTCATTACCTCGATGATGGTCTAGAGCCAAATGATTTTATGCGCTGACAACGACTGCTATCACGAAAACAGATTTAATCCAGGAATTGAGAAAGCGAAAGAAGCTGCAGTTGCAACTGGTTCAAAGGTAGTAATTCCTTGTTTTAAAGATACATCTTCGAAGCCTACTGATTTCAATGATTTGTTCATTAGAGATATTGCTGAAAAATCAGATACTTAAAGGCTGTCAGCAAAAATGGACGCCGTACGGAAATAAGAAAGTTTATGTTATATCAGGCAAAATTTTGTTGGGGTAGAAATGCATAACACAGATAATAAAAAGATCTCCAAATCGGCAATATTAGCGCGATTGATTTACAAAGCGATTGTTAGGTATGTAAAAGCGAAAAAGTCTACAAATACAGCGAGAAACTTGAAATTCGACCTTGACTTTAATCGCGTTTGGAGAGGTAATATTCAGGAATTAGTTGACCCATTGGAGAAAAATAAATGAAACGGGCAGAAGATGATTTTGAAATTTTAAAACGTATTACGAACTTGCAGAAACAATCTGAAAAAGAGTTATTGAAAGTCTGGCGCACAATGTTTGAAGGAGATCCTGAAATTATGAGTCGAAAATACATGATCGCTAAAATCGCCTATAAAATTCAAGAACTTGCTTATGGCGGTTTAGATGCTGAAACTGAGAATAAAATCAGAAACTGCGCAAAGGAGGTTACGAAAGAAAAGACCGTAACCGCCAAGAAAACACGCAAATTCAGTCCATTGATCGGCACAAAAATTACGAAAGAATACAGAGATAAAATTCACGAAGTAATGGTCGTAAATGAGGGATTTTCGTACGAAGGAACTGTTTATAAATCGCTTTCGGCAATTGCCACAAAAATTGCGGGAACTAAGTGGAACGGTCTTAAATTCTTTGGAGTAAGTAAATAATGGAACAGAAATT
>CAJOEB010000059.1 GCA_905233775.1 uncultured Alphaproteobacteria bacterium
AGATATTCCTTGATCCATTGCATCGACCACTCCTATAGCAGTGAAAACTACAGAAGCACATGTATAAATAATCAATTTATTTGTCATATTTTTTTCTTTTTTTATATTTGCTTATTTAAATATAAGTTGCATTATAATATATAATTATATTTTGTTATGTGCTTTTATGCAAAAAAATGAATATTTTTCTTATAGAAATGAAATTAAATTGTTCTGATTGGAATTAATCGTACAGTTTTCTTCATATACATACTCACCTATCCAATCGCAGTGTGCGCATATAGGCATCCAAACGTCCGATTCACTACCGCAATGCCGACATTTCCAAACAAAACGAACTGGTTTCGCATTTATAAGCTCCGGAAGAGATGATATATTCACTATATTCTGAGGTGTATTCCCAATATTACGAACAATTTCCTCAATCTTATCAGCTATAAAATTATATTGTTCTTTTTCATATGCAATAAGTAAATGCTGAAAAGCCAATTGTTGCATATCATTTTTTAAAGCTAAATTAGCAAATTCAAAATGAGTTAACCAAGAATTAGGGACTTCATCCATAATTTTTTCTGCTAATTTTAAAATATCAGAATTAGAAAGATTTTTTCCACAAGAAATATATTTTTCGTATAACTTATGTAAATGAACACATTTAAAAGCTTGCATCAAGACTTTTCTTGCTGATCTATATTCTTTATCGCTAATCAAACAGTCGGCGTAATGAAGCGCATTTTCACTTAATTCCGGTGCAAGTTTAAATGCTTTTTTCAGCAAATCAGCATCATGTAGCACCCTTCCCTTCTCTGAATATACTATTGCTGCTACAAGCTTACCTTTTTTTGTATTTTTTATAGATGAAAGATATTTTTCTGCCTCAATAAAATTTCCATCTCTCAAAGAAATTACAATCGCCTGAAATATGAGTTCATATGCATGCGGATATATCTTCAAAACAGAATTTATCGCATTAATAGCGTCACTGGATGAACGCTCTTTTATAGCCATATTACAAATGCTATAAGCTCCCAACGCTGTATCTTTTTCTTTGCTGCTTAGTTCGTAAAAAATCGCCTTAGCTCTGTGCTGATCATTATTAGCGAGCATCAATTGTCCTTCAATCCAAGCAAGCAAAGGTATATCTCCGAGATATTTTTTCGCTTTTTCGATTGATTTTGCTGCTAATTTTCGATCTTTTAATAAAATGCCAGAAAAAGCCCTTTGAAGATAATCAACACCTTTCTCATATGCCGGTTTTCCTGATAAAGCAGACGAAATCTTTCGCAAAACAGATTTCAAAAAGCCATATGCATAAAGCATAACCAATATAGAAAAAACAACTGCAGCGATGTGTAATTCAATAATCTTTCCTGCAATATCAAATGTAACATGACCTCCGTAATATGCAGCAAGAATGAGTAAACATATCGATATGAAGAGTTTAAAAACAGAAAAAAATATCATCCACACTATTATACAAACCTTCTTATTATAATTATAATAACTTTCGGTATTATTATAAACTTCGACCTTCAGTTTACTTCTTCAATTTCTATTTGGTTAGTACTATTATTAATATTATTGAGTACATTAATATCTGCAGAAGAATTATTGGTAGCAGTCGCTTTTCTTAGTTCATCCGGAATAGTAACACCGCATTTATCTAATTCTTTTACAACTTCTGCTCCAACCGCCTTAGTACCTTTCAGTAATGAACCGAAATTATCTTTTACAAACTTATTTAATAATGACTGATATCCCGTAAAATAAGCGACTATATATATAAGAACGCATGTAATAATAATCTTTGCAATAAAATCTATAATACCGCCTTCGTCTTCTTTATCGCTCATAAATCAGCCTTTTTTTCCTCTGTTTTTTTATAATATCTCTACTTTTTATAATACTTGGGCTACTCTAGCTCTATATTATTTCTTTATTATTTCTTTTATCTTTTTCTTATTTCTCCTCTATTGAAGTAATCACATAACCGGAGATTTCAAGCAGTTTTCTATGATCCACTTTTCCGATTTTTACCACTTTATTCACGTATTTCTTTACTGCTTCCATGACAGCGCCATCGTCTTTTGGCTCTTCAGTAGCAAGCCCCTTTACAGTTTCATTAACAATTTGAAGTAGTTCATTATCATAAGAGAAAACCTCGTAAAAAACTTTTAATTCTGCGTCGAATGTCTCTCCTGCTTCCAATTTGCTTTTTAGGGCTGTCCAAACTTTCCACTTCTGTCTCGGAGTATATTTTCCGAGATACAGCCCATGAGTTTTATTTTCAAGAGATACAAGTTCTTTACTGATCGCATCTACTTTCTGATTTAATTCATCAATTTTTGCTTTTGCCTCTTGAAGCGTATTTACAGTATTGCTGTTGCTTTCCGATAATTCAGTATATCTGTGTTTATCATAAAGGTATTCGGCTACTGCACAAGCAGCAATCAATAATATAACGATAAAAGCAAAACAACATTTGCATTTGTGATCATGCCCATGACAACAACTGGCATTATTATGGTCATCTGAATGGGTTGTGTTCTGCTGATCATCTTTGTTAATGACGCTTTTGCTGTTTTCGGACAGACTATCAGATAAATCAGTTGCTTTTTTCATTGCAGCATTTGCTACCTTAGAATTTGCTACCGTAGAAGCGGAAGTAGCTTTCTTTCCCTTTCCTTCTTTCTTTTCTGATGTGGTCTCTTCTTTTTTCTTTACCATATTAAGTCTCCGACAATAATTTTTTCAAAACTTCATTCAACACTTGCGGATTGGCCTTTCCGCCCATTTTTTTCATCGATTGACCAACAAAAAAGCCAAACAACTTATCTTTTCCGCTCTTGTATTCTGCAACTTTACTTTCGTTCTCCGTTAAAACTTCTTTCGCTACTTTCTCTATCTCATCTGCGGAAGTTATTTGTTTCAGCCCTTTCTCCTCAACGATTTCAGATGCTCTTTTACCAGAATCCCACATTAATTCTAGGACTTCTTTAGCTATTTTTCCAGATATAACATCTGTTTTTATAAGATTTATGAGTTCAGCAAGATTTTCAGCAGATACATTGCTTTCAGAAATGTTTTTTCCTGACTTATTTAAGCATGAAAACAGCTCACCAAGCATCCAATTCGCCAGCATTTTTGCAAAATCTTTGGTCGGAGTACCTTTGCTGTTCAGTGCCCGTTCATAAAAGTCAGCGGTTTCCTTATCAGCAGATATTAAAGCTGCATCGTAGTGAGGCAAATCAAAATCATGTTGCAAACGTGCTGTCTTAGCGTCGGGAAGTTCCGGAATAGTTTTGCGAATTGTCTCTATACGCTCCTCAGAAAGGACTAACGGAGGTAAATCAGGCTCTGGAAAATACCTGTAGTCTTGTGCGTCTTCTTTTGACCTCATTACACGCGTTTGCCCCGTACTCGTATCAAACAATCTCGTTTCCTGATCGACTACTCCGCCATTTTCAAGCAAAGATATTTGACGTTCAACCTCAAAATTAATCGCAGCTGTAATGAATTTAAATGAATTAACGTTCTTCACTTCCGCTCGTGTACCATAATCAGCTCCCGGACGTCGTATAGAGACATTGACATCAGCGCGCATACTACCTTCTTCCATATTTCCGTCGCATGTTCCAAGATACCTCAAAATCGAACGCAATTTTTGCAGAAAAACTGAAGTTTCATCAGCGCTTCGCATATCAGGCTTTGTTACAATCTCCATCAATGCTATGCCTGAACGATTTAAATCGATAAACGACTTATTTGGACTTTGATCATGAATGCTTTTTCCCGCATCCTGCTCAATATGGATACGCTCCAGATTTACTCGACGAATGCGTCCATCATCTTTTTCTATATCGATATAACCACCGCTGATTATCGGATATTTATACTGACTGATCTGATATCCTTGAGGTAAATCAGCATAAAAATAATTTTTACGATCAAATCTTGATACCAAATTTACATGACCGTTTAAACCTAGACCTGTTTTTATCGCTTGATCTACGCAAAATGAGTTAATAACAGGCAGAACCCCCGGAAGTGCCGCATCAACAAACGACACATTCTCATTAGGAGATGAACCAAACTCCGTTGCAGCCGTGGAAAATAGTTTAGAATTTGAAATTACCTGAGCATGAACTTCCAGACCGATTACAACTTCCCATTTTCCTGTTGATGTCTCAATATAATCATTACGATCATTATGACCATTACAATTGTTACAATTACTGTTTTCTGTCATCAATTTTTCTGTCATCAATTGATCTCCTTCAAGCTAGGAAAGTTCGCATTTCTTTCTATTACCTCCCCGATTTGCAACAATTTTTCTTCCTGAAATCGAGGAGCAAGCAGTTGTAAACCAAGCGGACGTCCCAATTTATCCAAGCATATCGGAACAGATAACCCAGGCAATCCTACCAAATTCGCCGTAACCGTGAGAACATCGTTTAAATACATCGTCACAGGATCTTTTGGCTCTTCGCCAAATGCAAAAGCACTGTGCGGAGTAGTAGGCGTCAAAATAGCGTCGACTTTCTCAAAGGCATCAACAAAATCCTGCCGTATAAGCTTTTGAACTTTTAAGGCTTTTGAATAATATGCATCATAATATCCTGCCGACAAAACATAAGTACCGACAAGAATACGACGTTTGACTTCATCTCCAAAACCTTCCGCTCGCGTCATCTCATACATTTCATCAAGCGATTTTGCTCCTGCTGTGCGATATCCGTAGCGAACTCCATCAAATCGTGCCAAATTCGCTGAAGCTTCTGCCGGTTGAATTATATAATACACTGCCATGGAATATTTTGAATAAGGAAGAGAAATATCTACAATTTCTGCACCCGCTTCTTTCAAAATATCGATTCCCCTCTGCCAGGATTTCTCGACATCTTCTGACATTCCATCAACATGAAATTCTTTTGGAATACCTATGCGCATACCTTTGATAGATTTTCCGACAGATAATTCATAATCAGGCACCGGTTCATTAACTGAAGTCGAATCCTTTTCATCATATCCGGCAATCACTTTTAAAAATATCGCTGCATCTCTAACCGTTTTTGTCATCGGACCCGCCTGATCAAATGACGATGCCAACGCAATCATTCCATAACGAGAACAGCGTCCATACGTAGCCTTTAGTCCGACTATTCCACTAAATGCCGCCGGCTGTCTGATCGATCCGCCAGTATCTGAACCCGTTGCCGCTACGCAAAGATGCCCGGCAACGGCTGTGGCAGACCCACCGGACGATCCTCCGGGGACAAGTTTTTTCTCTTTGCTCCAAGGATTTATAACATTGCCATAGTAGCTGGTTATGTTGGCAGACCCCATTGCGAACTCATCCATGTTTGTTTTACCAAGAAACACGCTACCCGCATCTAATAATTTTTGCGTTACGGTCGATTCATATGGAGCAATAAAGTTATCAAGCATCTTTGAGCCAGAAGTTGTTCTGATACCTTTTGTCATATACAGATCTTTGATAGCCAAAGGTATCCCTTCTAACTCTC
>CAJOEB010000060.1 GCA_905233775.1 uncultured Alphaproteobacteria bacterium
GACGATGGGGCGATACATCCAGCGGCTGTAGGCTCTGACAATGACAAAAGCTGAAGTAGGATACAGCAGTGGACAGCGGAAACCAATCTTCTAACAGAACATCCTTCTCCTCCCGACAGATGTAAATGCAGAGAGAAGAGGGAGGATAGTAGGACTTCAAAAATTGAAAGAACAATAAATAGAAGAAACGACTAAAGGATAATTAAAGGGATGGCTAAAGACATAGCTGAAAGAGAGAGATGGTGAAGGATAAAGAAGATAAATAGCTATAAGAGAAGGATAAGCGGGTAGCGAATGTTGTTGGGATGGAAATAACCGTGAATAAGATAGGTAACCATGGATGATAGAAGAAAATGGCAAGAAAAAAGGGTAAGTAGTGACCGAAAACGCAAAAATGCAGATCTATGAAAGCAGTAAGGAATATTCCGAGAAAGAAAAAGTATCTATAAAAGTGGTATATCTACAGAAGACAGAGAGAAAACGGCTGTGGAAGAAAGTAAGTAAGAAATGTTACGACAAAAAAGTGGATAAGATATCGGGTAATGCTATAGTAGGAATGTCAATAGAATAATCCTAAAAAATCAATTGAAAAATGTAACTTATTTTATGTAAATACTATTCTTTTCTTTGTAATTCGCTTCTAATCTTTTTTCGTTATTATTACAATAATAATTTATTATCTTTTTCTTAATCTTTTTTCGATAAAATCTATTTATATGCCAAATATATAATAAAATCGGGAGTATCTTTAATGATCACGCTATTCAAACCATTCTCCAACAGCAACAGTAACACCATCCACGGGGGGGGGTAGTTACTTTTCTTAGGCGAATATCTGCAAAATTTTGCGAAATTTTCTTTACAATCATCTTTGTAATTATTCAAAAATCTGTTCGAAAATTTAGCTACGGCGGCATTCTTATTGAATTCGCGTTTTCTGTTCCTCTTATCATACTTCTTATATATTTCGTAAATGACCACTATCGGTATTATGAACTACAAAATAAATGTAGAACTTCCGCTTATTTCATTGCGAGCTTGATCCAGCAAATAAAAAATACATCAACAACAAAACAACTGACAGTCCAAGATCTAAAAGGAATTGTTTATGCCAGCTGTCTTAATCTTTTTCATACTAAAACGATGTTCTACCCATGGCCATTAGGAATTTATTATCTTGTAAATTTTCACTATGTACAAAGAGAAAATAATAATAAATATAATCATTGCTATTATTATGTTGCTATCGAAAATAGAGGAGAAGGATTAAATGCGATTGGTTATCATCATGAATCTTCTAAAAAAACATTTGCAGAAATAGAAGAAATCAATTCTGAATTGTTGTGTGAGAAAGATAACGAAGAACGACTACTTATAAGATGTTATTATGGTTCAACAAAGAATACAAAACCAACAAAAGAAAAATTAGGTTTTCTGGTAATAAGTCCAACGTCTTATTATGCTAATACATTTGATACAGTTAAATTTAAATTCCAATTGGTTATTACGCCAAAGCCGGGATTGTTTCCTGTAATAAATTAAAATATTTTGTACGATATCTTTTAGCATAATATGACATGATATGGTATAATATGATATAATCATTATATGATTTATTTCGTTGATACAAAAAGGAGAAAATTCTATGAAAAAATTGGCTAAAAATAGCAGTATGGTCGCTTTGTTTGCACTTTTATGGCTTTCAGGTTGTGGAGTTACAGGAGATAATGATGATACCAATACTAATGGAAGCGGAATTGTTGTTGAAGATGAAGCTTTGCGTAACGCAGCAATTGATTTTATAGCAAATGCAGGTGATCGTGTTTTCTTTGCATATGATTCATCTTCGCTATCAAAAGAATCTCAAGATACATTAGCGAAACAAGTACAATGGTTACAAAATCATCCGGATCGCAGAGTTTTAATTGAGGGACATTGTGACCACAGAGGAACACGAGAATACAACCTTGGTCTTGGTGAGCGTAGAGCAGATGCAGCAGCAAGATATCTAACAAATCAAGGTATTGTCGGCGATAGAGTACGTACTATTTCTTATGGAAAGGATAGACCAATTGCAGCTCAAGGTAGCGATGCTGAAATCGATAAAATGAACAGAGTTGCGATTGCCGTAATCGAATAAATAGTAGTAGAGGACGGAAAATTTAACGATATATTTTAATATTATCATTATCTTTTTTAGAAACCGAAAGAGTTGAAAAGGTTTTTTGATCGTTTTCTTTTGAGAAAGAGAAAATAAAGTTAGTATATTTATTTTTTTACATTTTCGGTTTCTCTGGTATTTATAATAGACTTTTCAAAGTGATTAAAGTAATTTTGAAATATTTTTAGCTGCTAAGAGTTAGAATTATTAAAATTCCGTTCAAAACTCTTTGTAAAAGCTTCAATGCAAGACTTTTATTCTTTAATTAACTTTGTTTCAATAAATTTTCAATAAACTAGTGGCAAAATGAATAATGAAAGACTACTAATGACGATACCATTAAAACCATTCTCTAACAACAGTAACAGCACCCATGGGGGGGGGTAGTCCTCTCATTTATCAGGACAAAGCTTACAAGTTTTCGGCGTGTATTCCGGTATTTCCTACGATTTTCTTCGTATCGCAACAAACATAAGTATGTTTTATTACGTCACAGCGGTGGTATCCTTATCGAATTCGCGTTCTCCGTTCCTATTATGATTATTCTTTTGCTCTTTGTTAGTGATCATTATCGATTTTTTGAGCTAAAATATAAAATAAAATCATCTGCTTATCTTGCCACAAGCATGGTCCAGCAAATAAGCAATGTAAGAACAAACAAACAGTTAACACAAAATGATTTAGCGAGAATAACATACGCAAGCTGCCTTAATCTTTTCAGTAATCTTTCAATGTTTAATCCATGGCCACTGAAAATATATTATTTAGCACACTATCATTATGTAAAAAGAATAAATAATAATAGTTACCAATATCAATTATGTGCTTTCACAACTGGACTTAAGTTTCCAATTACGCTTCTGATTGCTATGGGTCGAGATTGTCAATCAATTCAAACAAAAACATTAACTCAAATTCAAAATATACATTCAGATTTGGTTTGTAATAAGGATGGGGATGAAAGACTTTTAATAAAATGTTGGTATAAACTGATTATGGGGAGTTATAAATCGAAATTAGGTTTTTTCTTATTGAAACCGAAATTCGGAGATAATGGAAATTTTGTATATCAATTAGTAATTACACCAAAACCGGGGTTATTTCCCGGAAAGAACGAGTAAACGTAGTTTTTTATGAAAAAAATATTGAAAATAGAATAGTCTTCTTTATCATTTTCTTAAATCTTTTTTGTTAAAAAAATAAATGAATATTGCATCATAATGTTACATCTTAATGAAGGAATTTCTTATGTCATTAATATCTAAACCATTCTCTAACAACAGCAACAGCACCCACGGGGGGGGGTAGTCCTATCATTTGTTAGGACAAAGCTCATAAATTTTCGGAGAGTATTCCGATATCTTCTGCGGTTTTCTTCGCATCGGAACAAACATAAGTACGTATTATTACTTCACAGCGGCGGTATCCTCATCGAGTTTGCATTTTCCGTTCCTATTCTTGTTAGTCTTCTCTTATTTGTTTGTGATCATTACCGCATATATGAATTAAAGAACAAAATTAAAGCATCTGCGTATCTTACTGCCAGTATGGTTCAGCAAATCGGAAATACAAGAACTGATAAACAGTTAACTATTGCTGATCTTGTTAACATTACGTATGCAAGTTGCCTCAATTTTTTCAATAATAACAGCATGTTCAGTCCGTTTCCTTTTGGAATATCATATTCCATAAATTTTATTTATGTAAAAAGACAAAACAGCAACAGCTACAAATTTCAACATTCTTGGGCAAGTACAGAAGGAGGAGATACGCCGCAAAACATGTGGCGAGAAATTGGTACAGTTTGGACTTCTCCATTAAAGGATATAGTTGCAGTTAATCCAAAATTAGTCCTTGATAAAGACGGTGATGAATTATTGTATATAAATTTCGCATATCGTAGGATGCAGAATTTCAACAAGTCGAAAATAGGATTATATATTCTCGATCCGCAACTTGTTAAAGGAGGAGAGCACGTTGGAAATTCACATCCCGACTTGCTGTATTATGAAATATTCATTACACCAAAACCCGGACTTTTTCCGATCCAAAAATGAGTATTCAGCGACTCATTTTACTTTTCTTTATGATGTTTTGGATTTTTCATGTATTTTACATCAAGAACCTTCAGCTTTCGATGCAAAGCAGATCTTTCCATGCCAATAAAGTTTGCGGTCTGCGAGATATTTCCGGAAAAACGGTTGATTTGTGCTCTTAAATAATCTTTCTCAAAGCAATCTTTTGCTTCTTTTAAAGGTAGTGTTATGAATTTTGCTATATTCAATGATTCAAACTTATCTTTTGTATTTGCGCTTAATTCTGTTGGTAGCATGGTTTCATCTATTACATTCTTATTACTGTCACTTGCGTTAATAAGTGAACTCTCGACTACATTCTTTATCTGATGGATATTTCCCGGCCAATCATATGCTTGCAAAATTGCCAATGCTTTGTCGCTAAACTGCTTTTGTTTTAGATTAAATAATTCTTCTGATCTCGACATATACCAATTAATTACCGGAATAATATCTTCACGACGTTCTGACATACTTGGCACGTTTATTTCGGCGATTTTTAGTCTGTAGAATAATTCTTGGTTAAATTCCGAGATTTTTGAGATTTCGCCTGAAACTGTACTGCATATAATTCTTACATCTGAAAAAACATTTCGCGAAGGAAGCTGATATTTCCCACTTTGTACGAACATCAACAGTTTTCTTTGAGAATCTTGGCTTAATCTGTCGATATCCTCTAAGAAAATCGTACCTCCGCTAGCTTTTTCAAAATATCCGTATGATTTATCTGTTCCAAATAGTTCATCGTCAAAGTTTTTAGAATTTTCTCCGGAGATACAACTTACATTAATGAAATTACAGTCTTTTCGTGACGACAACTGATGTATTCTGTAGGCAATTGAGTCTACTCCGATACCTACAGGACTTTTTATGAAAACTCGGCTGTTAGAATTCGCGATTTTATCTATGCTTGCCTTTATATTACTTGCAAACAGTGATGTTCCAACAAAGAATATATCAGGAGAAAGTCGATCGTATTTCAAAGAACTGTTTTCAATTTTCAGTTTGTGAAATTCCAATGTTCTCGTACATGTAAGTAACAAACGATCTATAACAAAAGGTTTCTCCAGAAAATCAAAAGCACCTTTTCTCATAGCATTCATTGCTATATCAATGGTTCCATGACCTGAGATTATGATTATGGGAAGATCTGAGTTTATATTTTTCAGTTTATCCAGGATTTTAAAACCGGCTGCCTCATCATCGCCAATCCAAAGATCAAGAAATACAAGATCAGGCATACAAGTTTTTAC
>CAJOEB010000061.1 GCA_905233775.1 uncultured Alphaproteobacteria bacterium
TAGATATATTGCAAAAGTAAATTTTGATGTCTGGAGGCTGATGATAATCAGACTTTCAAAAATGCCATTTTCAACTTTTACAAGAACCCTATTGACTAAGCCAGTCTATTCTTCTCGCATTTTCAGTGCTGCCAGAAAAGTACCGTGTGGGATTTTGACATTGCCGATTTCGCGCATTTTTTTCTTGCCTTCCTTCTGTTTTTCGAGAAGCTTGCGTTTTCTGGATATATCTCCGCCGTAGCACTTTGCTGTAACATCCTTTCGAAATGCCGCAATAGTTTCACGTGCAATGATTTTCCCACCTACCGCTGCCTGTATTGGGATTTTGAACATATGTCTTGGAATAAGATCTTTCAAACGTTCGCACAATTGACGTCCGCGATATTCTGCATTCTTGCGATGAACAATCATTGATAGAGCATCGACCTGCTCACCATTAACTAATATTGTCATCTTCACAAGGTCATTTTGCTCATATCCTGCAAGTTCATAATCGAAACTCGCGTATCCTTTGCTGATAGATTTCAGACGATCGTAGAAATCGTATACAACTTCATTGAGTGGCAGTTTGTATTCCACAAGCACTCGTGTTCCTACATATGTCAGTTCCTTCTGGATGCCTCGTTTTTCTTCGCACAATGCCAAAATATTACCAAGATACTCGTCCGGAACGATAATTTTCGCGATAATCCAAGGTTCCTCTATGAATTCGATCTTTGTCGGATCAGGCATATCGGCCGGATTATGCATATCGAGCACATTTCCATCTGTCATATGCACTTTGTATACAACGCTTGGTGCTGTCGTGACTAAATCGAGATTATATTCACGCTCCAAACGTTCTTCGATGACCTCAAGATGCAATAAACCAAGAAAACCGCAACGAAAACCAAATCCAAGAGCCTGTGATGTCTCCGGTTCAAATGAAAAGCTGGCATCATTCAATTGCAATTTGACGAGACTGTCTTTTAATTTCGAATAATCAACTGTATCTACGGGAAAAATACTGCAGAAAACAACGTTAACACATGGTTTAAAACCCGGCAGAGGTTCACTAGCCGGACGATTTTCCTGTGTAATGGTATCACCGACACGCGCATCACCAACGCTTTTTATACCGGCAATGATATATCCGATTTCGCCTGTACTTAGCTCTGCAATTTCCTTTGGTTTCGGTGTGAAAATACCAACTTTCTCAACGTGATAAACCATTCCGGCAGCCATAAGCTTGACCTTCATACCGGGTTTAATAACACCGTCTTTTACGCGAACCAAAGTTACAACGCCCATATACGGATCATACCAACTGTCTACCAGCAAAGCCTTCAGAGGAGCGGAAACATCTCCTTTCGGTGCAGGTAAACGCTGAACCAATGCTTCCAGAACCTCATCAACACCAAAGCCGGTTTTTGCGGAAATTTGAATGGCATCTGTACAATCCAGTCCGATAACGTCTTCTATTTGTTCACTTACACGATCAACATCTGCTGCGGGAAGATCAATTTTATTGAGTACAACGATAATTTCATGATCATGATCTATAGCTTGATACACATTAGCGAGAGTTTGAGCCTCAACTCCTTGAGTAGCATCAACAACAAGTACGGATCCTTCACATGCTGCAAGAGATCGACTTACCTCATATGAAAAGTCAACATGCCCTGGCGTATCCATCAGATTTAATTGATATGTATTGCCATCCTTAGCTTTATAATCCAGACGCACTGTTTGCGCCTTGATCGTGATACCTCGTTCGCGCTCGATATCCATTGAATCCAGCATCTGATCACGGAATTCTCGATTGTCGATTGCGCCACAAAGCTGTATAAGACGATCCGCAAGTGTAGATTTGCCATGATCTATGTGTGCAATAATCGCGAAATTTCTGATTTTATCCAGGTTCATTTTGCGCGTAATTCTCCGCTGTGGTTTTCGATATACGTCACAATTTTCTTTGAGACTTCATTTGCTTCATCTTCTGTTAGTGTTCTGTCATCAGCTCCAAGAACAACCGTAAAACCAACGGATTTTTTGAGACGAGATATCTCGAAGCAATCGAATATATCAGCTTTGATAACGCGCGGATCGAGTTTGTATATCTCGCCGAGCATATTACCGACAGCGACTTTTGTATCGAATACAAACGAAAAATCACGCTCTATCTTTGGAAAAACCTTGCTGTTAAATGCCGTTTTCTTTTGCGTAATGGTGATGTTATTCAGAAAAACCTCAAAACATACGACTCTTTCGTTAATAGAGAACAATTTATTGATTTTCGGATGTATTTCTCCGAAATAACCAACCAATTTTTTGCCCATAAACACCGCTCCGCTTCGTGACGGATGAAAATACGGCGGCAGGTCTTTTTTTATGATTATATCTTTCTCTTTTACTCCGTAATATTCAAGAACAGACATAAAATCGGCTTTTGCATCAAATATATCAGCCTTTCTGTTTTGATCTAACCAAGATCGGCTATGTATCTCTCCCACACGTAAACCGGCTATGCGAAATTCCTGAATACAATCATCATAAAATACATTCCCGGATTCCATAAGTTCCGCATGACTGCTACCGTAATTCAACGTACGAATTGCCGCAGATATAAGCCCAGGCAATAGTGATGGACGCATGACACCCATATCTTCCGTTATCGGATTGAGAAGGAGCAACAGTTTTTTATCTCCTTTAAATGCTTCGGCATGTTCTGCCTTGATAAAGGAATAAGATACGACTTCGGATAATCCTTTTGATGCCAATTGTCTTTTTATAGCAGTTATGTCGTGCAATGAATTCAATCGCCTGTCTTTTCCGCTCACAATAGGATCAAATTTCTCATCTGTTACATTATCATATCCTGCAATACGCAAAATCTCTTCTATCAAATCTTCTTCGATATTCAGATCATGTCTCCAGCTAGGCGCAAGAAACGTCATGCTGTCGTCAGTTTCTTCTGTTTTCTTCAATCCGAGACGTTGTAATATATCTCGCGCGAGTATCCAATCGATATTATATCCGGCAATGCTGTGCAACTTGCTCTTTGTAAGGATCAATTTTTGATCATTTACCGGTTCTGTTCCGCTTGTATGAACTGAACTTGCTTTTCCTTCGCAAATATCAATTATCGCTTGACTAACGCTTTCAATTCCCGAAACACACGATTTACGGTCTATACCTCTTTCAAATCTTGTTCTGGAATCACTTGTGATATTGAGAAAACCGCCTGCTTTTGATACAGAAATAGGATCAAAATACGCAGATTCTATCAAAATATCTGTCGTGTTCTCATCACACGCAGCTTTTGAACTTCCCATAACACCCATAAGGCACAGAACATCTTTTGCGTCAGTCGTTACAAGCATGTCACCTTGCAATATCCTCTTATTGCCTTTGATATCAACAAAATTTTCTTTATTATGCGCAAATCTGATCGATAATTCGCCTTCAATTTTGTTCAAATCATATATATGCAGAGGACGTCCGCAATCTATGAGCCATAAATTGGATAGGTCTACAATCGTTGAGATTGAGTTCATACCCGCCGCTTTTAGACGTTGTTGCAACCATATCGGACTTTTTCCGTTTTTTACACCACGAATGACACGAAAAGCCATAAAAGGCGCATAACTCTCTATACTGTAGTCCTTATGAATAGTCAGAGGAAAATCAAAAGAACTTTCACAAACTATCTCTTTCGGTTCAATAAAATTGCCTGCACCGGCAGCGGCTAAATCGCGCGCAATACCCTTTACAGAAAAACAATCACCTCTGTTCGGTGTAATGGAAACATCAAAAATACCCCCATCATATCCTAAAATATCACCGATTGAAGTATTTACTAAATCAGTATTAGGATCGATTTCGATAATTCCATGCGTATCATCAGACGGAATAGCCAATTCTTCGCAAGAACACATCATACCTTCGCTGTCAATTCCTCGAATTTTGCTTTTTTTCAGTACGATGTTTGTCGCCGGAATAACCGCTCCCGGCAATGCCAATATGGTTTTTAAACCTGCACGAGCATTTGGAGCACCACAAACTATATGATGTTCCTTTCCTTCCGAATCAATAACTTCACAGACTTTTAATCTGTCAGCATTAGGATGTTTTTCCGCTGTTTTTATTTGCGCAAGTCTGAACTTATCAAAAACAATAGAAGGATCTCCAAAACTCTCTACTTCTAACCCTATTGCTGTCAATTTCTCTGCAATCTGAGTTGGGCTCAAATCTGTTGATAAATAATTTTTTAACCAATTGTATGTGAAACGCACGATCTTTTCTCCAAAATATTTCCCAAATATTATTCAGAAAACTAAATTCTCACTTATTTATTTTATACATTTATTATTTATGTATTTCTTATATTTTTGTTATTGTTATTGCTCACTTTGTTACGTAATTGAAACCAAAAGCATCTCTCCAACGATCATCTGATTCAAAATATCCTCGTAAATCAGAAATACCGTATTTTAACGATGCCAGTCTTTCCAGCCCAAAGCCAAAAGCAAAACCTTGGTATTTGCTCGGATCAACATTGCCTGATCGCAACACATTCGGATGAACAACGCCTCCTCCGGCGACTTCCAGCCATTTATCTCCAGTTCCGAACGCAATACGGCCGTTTTTCACTTCGTAATTTATATCAATTTCCGTAGATGGCTCCGTAAACGGGAAGAAACTTGGTCGCAATCTGAGCGTTAACTTCGGAACACCGAAAAATTTCTTCAGAAAATCCGTCATCAAATACTTTAGATGTGCAAAACTTACTCCCTCACCAACCATCAGTCCTTCAATTTGATTGAACATAGGCGTATGTGTGGCGTCATAATCACTTCTGTACACGCGCCCAATCGAAAAATATCTGAATGGAGGCTTATTGTTGGCAAGCATTGCTCTTATTTGCACAGGAGATGTATGCGTTCGCAATAATTTTCGTCCTTCATTGCTATCTGCCGGATAATTCAAATAAAACGTATCGTGCATTGTTCGTGCAGGATGATGATCCGGAATATTCAATGCGGTAAAGTTGTAGTACTCACTCTCGATTTCAGGTCCTTCAGCAAAGACAAAACCATATTGGGATAATATATCCGCTACTTCCTCTGCAACTTTCGTCAACGGATGAATACTTCCGGAAGGACGCACACGGGCAGGCATTGAAACATCCAAAAACTCGGAGGCAAGCTTCTTTTCCATCTCTAATATTTCCAGAGTAATGGCTTTTGCTTCGATCCTCTTCAATATATCTGACTTTGCCGCATTTATCTCCGCACCGGCGGTTTTTCTTTCTTCCTCAGGCATATGTCTAAGGGATTTCAGCATCTCTGTTAACTTACCGTTTTTTCCTAGAACGGCTACTTTTATGTCATCCAACCGTTTTGTATTAGTCGCATTATCTACTTCAAACAAACATGAAGACAGCAATTTCTCTACATCAGTCATGTAGTTCCTCATTTTGATATAC
>CAJOEB010000062.1 GCA_905233775.1 uncultured Alphaproteobacteria bacterium
ACTTTATCAGATGCAACCTTTGCTTTTCTCTTTGATAGATACTCTGTATCATATACCATGCCGCAAGTCGGACAAACTATAGGAGATTTATTAAAATCATAGAAACGAGCTCCGCACCCGAGACAGACTCGCTTTATTCCCCAATCTTTCTTATCCATAATCAAATTCCTTTTTTATCTTTTTTCAGCAACAATAACTAGGTTAATATATCTATACTAGGGTTTTTCTAAAGTCAAACCTATATTTTCATATCCTGATGGCTTTTCTTTCCATAAACTAAGAACAAATCCGCCAAGACCTGAGCCAACAGGTTTTGCAGCAACAGCTCCGGAAGTTAACAGTGACTCTACATGTGCTGATAACGTTTCGTTATATAATCCCCATCCTCTGAAAACTTTATCGCAAAGTAATATTCCGTCTTTTAATTCGCCAAAATCGCTGTTTTTTAATCCTAATTCACACAAATCGGATGCTTGGTTCATCATGGAATTTAATAAATCCGCCGATTTCGGATCCGTAGATATGACATTTTTTACAATTGCAGCGCACTTTGATGTAGCGGATTTCTCACCTGAATACGTCAACATCATATAAGGCCAAAATGAAGGCTCGAAGACACTGCTAACTCTGTTATTTTTGAAAATTACGGCTTTATCGGTCATTGCAACAGAAATATCCAAACCGCTACTTCGACAATGAAATTTATCTTCCAAATGAGTAGCTAATGAAAAAATATCTTCCCATAATCCCAGATGCTTGAAGATTTTTGCTATATTTGTGCATATCGCTGCAGAACTTCCTAAACCTGACTTCATCTTTATGTTTGATTGCACTAAAAATTTGCCGGTAATATCGCTGAAATTAACTTTTGCAAACTCTGCAGCCGATTGCAAAAGAGAACGGAAGACATCATTAAATTTCTCTTCTTTGCTTGTATCGTGAATTTCAAGCTTATTAGAAGGAAAAAACTCTATCGAAGATTCATATTTGCGCAAAGGAAAAGCTATAGCCTTACCACCTCTTACGACTGTATGTTCTCCCGATAAAATCCATTTTGCATGACTAAGAAACTTCATAATATTTAAGGTACCTTAAAATACTTTTCGCCAAGTTTTGTGGTAACTATAATTATTTCTAAAAGAAAGAGCAAATATATCTTTGAGCATATGTTGAAATCAACTATATTTTACCGTAAGTTTTTTTGTACTGTGTGTCTTATACTCTTTTCGTTAACAGTAGAGAAAAAAAAGTGTCATCTTTGTTCTATTTACTGCTTTATTTATTATATGGATTTGATTTTCAAAAATACAAAAATAGAAATACTAATAAACTAATAAAATAGAGATCTTGCGAAAGTCAAAAATGGCATTTGGAAGATGCTGATTATCAGTACACAAAAAAATGCCTAAAATGACTTTCGCAAGATCTCTAATATAAGAAAAAATGTTATATGACAAACATTGAGATACTATTGCAAGATATTATTTATGTAGTTCTTCTGAAAAAAGAATAGTTATAATTTACTTATTGTATG
This sequence comes from uncultured Alphaproteobacteria bacterium, assembly GCA_905233775.1. Taxonomy (GTDB): domain Bacteria; phylum Pseudomonadota; class Alphaproteobacteria; order UBA3830; family UBA3830; genus BNWE01. The sequence goes on from CAJOEB010000062.1 coordinate 1,535, forward strand.
ATCCTGTCCCAAATAGGAGCTTCCATAGTTTTTACAAACTCTCTGTGAGCCAAAAGCTCCTCTTCAGATGGAGCGAAAACGCGTTTTTGACGGTTTTGCTTTTGCTGTCCTATTGTTACTTCTGCTGCTATAGCTTCTTTCGATTCAAACTCCAAACCGCTTTGTCTTCCGCCAAGTAATTGGATGTATACTTCTGCCAAAAGTTCCGAGTCAATTAAAGCTCCGTGTTTTTCACGAGAAGATGCATCAATATTAAAACGTCGACAGAGAGCGTCCAAGTTTGCTTGTGCTCCCGGGAATTTTCTGTGCGCAAGGTCTAAAGTATCGATAACTTCTTCTAATTTAAATTGCGGTTTTCCCAATCGTCCTAGTTCACTGTTGAGAAAACTTATATCGAATGACGCATTATGTATAACAAGAATCCCATCGCTCACAAATTTGAGGAAATCATCTGCTATTTCACTGAACAAAGGTTTATCTTTCAGAAAATCATCGGTCAATCCGGTAATCTCAATGGAATCCTTTTGCATTTGCGTTTGAGGGTTTATATAGGTCTGATATGTATTGCCTGTTGGGATATGATTAATTAATTCTACGCAACCAATTTCTACAATACGGTCACCATTTTCCCAATTCAAACCTGTAGTTTCAGTATCTAAAACAATTTCTCTAATTTTTTTTAAAATAGTCATAATTTGTAAACTTTTTTGTGAGACTATAAATTATAACATTTTTTGAGGAGCTGTTAAGTGGCTAACTTAACAAAAGTATTAGTTTTGGACGATGAAGAAGACACAGAAGATCTTTTTCTTCAAAAATTCCGTCATCAGATTGAAGACGGAGAGTACGAGTTTTCGTTCGCAACGTCCTTAGAACAAACCGAACAACTGTTGAAGATCGGACGACCGGATATTTTCCTGACTGATATCAACGTTAACGGAATTGACGGTATCGAGCTTATAAGCCGTTTAAGAAAAGATTATCCTATGATGCGATCCGTGGTTATATCTGCTTATGGCGATATAAGCACTTTGAGAGCAGTTATGCGAGGTGGTGCTCACGATTTCGTTATAAAACCGATAGATTTTAAGGATTTAACTGACACTTTACAGAAAACGGCGAAAGCTGTATCGAAACTTAAAGCAGCAGAAGCAACAAGCCAGAGATTAACAGCGATTTCTAATGAGCTCGATGTATCAGCGCAATTGCAGAAAAGCTTGTTGCCGGGTAATGTAGTAAAAAAAGGGAATATCGATCTTTACGCAGATAATATTTCAGCAGCAGAGTGCAGTGGTGATTTCTATGACTTTTTCTGGCTGAGTGATACAAAATTGGGTGTTGTTATAGCAGACGTTTCCGGGAAAAGCGTTTCCGCGGCTATGTTTTCGATTATTGCAAAGACACTTATCAAAGCATATTCACGTGTATACGAGTCTCCAGCAGAATGTTTTAAGAACGTTAATATTTCAATATGTCGTGAGAATGTCGCAACTATGTTCGTTACGGCTATGTATGGCATAGTTGATATGGAAAAGAACGAATTAACCTATACAAATGCCGGTCATCTTCCTGTTGCGCTGGTCCAGCCGGGAAAAGAACCAATTTTTCTGGAATGCGATCCGGGAATGGCTTTAGGAATTTTCGAAGAAGTCGAGTTTGTAGATCAGACACACAAATTTACTCCAGGTGATACCGTGGTGTTCTATACAGACGGTGTCAATGAAGCGGCTAACAAAAATGGGGAAGAATACGATTACGAGCGTTTTACTGCCGCGCTGAGAGCCAATACAAAAGCTCCTCCGCAGGTATTAAATCATGAAATCGTAAAAGATATTCGCAAATTTACTGCCGGAGCGCCGCAATCCGACGATATTACCATCTTATGTTTGAAATATAGATTGAGGATTATGCCAAATGCTAATTAGTTTGAAAAATGATGTTAATGAAATAGCCAGACTATGCGATGAGGTCAAGAAATTCTGCGAAGAAAACGGAGTTTCAGACGAAAAATACCATGATATCGTATTAATTCTTGATGAAATTGTTACCAACGTCATTAATTATGCGTATCCGGACGGAGGTACCCACACATTTACGCTTGATCTTCGCAAAGAAGGTGATGACCGAATTTCCATGAAGTTATCTGATGACGGAATTCCTTTTGATCCGCTCGCGAGAGATAATCCGGACACAGAATCTTCTCTGGAAGAACGTCAAATAGGCGGATTAGGCATATTTATAGTAAAGCAGTTGTCAGAAGTAGTTGAGTATTCTCGCACAGATGATAAGAACCATCTGAGCGTCACAGTATCTGTACTAAATAATAATAACCAACAAAAACAATAGGAATAGAAAAGGAGAAATAAAATGGAAGTAAAAAGTACAACAACAGATGGTGTAACTATTTTGACTCCGACAGGAAGAGTAGATACATCTACAGCAAAAGCATTTGAATCAGCTGTTATGGATGCAATTAATGCAAACAAAAAAATCGCGATCGGGTTTAATGAAATCGACTATATATCCAGTGCAGGTTTGAGAGTAGTTCTTATGGCAGGTAAGAAACTTCAGGCAAGCGGAGGCGTTTTAGTTCTGATAAACATGCCGGATAAGATTTTTACGGTCTTCAAAATGAGCGGTTTTGATAAAATTTTAAAAATTTGTCCATCTTTTGAGGAATCTAAACCTTTTTTTAACTAATTTGCGGTTTAATCAAAAAAGTAAATAAATAATAAGGAGAAACAAATATGGCCACTAAACAGATATTAACTGCGGCAGATCAAGTACTCAATCAGCCGACAAAAGAGTTCAAAGATGGAAAGAAACACGTTTCCATCGCTATGCAGGGCGGCGGAGCCCACGGAGCGTTTGCATGGGGCGTTATGGACAGATTGCTTGAAGAAGATGACATTTACGTTGAAGGCGTCTGTGGAACAAGTGCCGGTGGTATGAACTCAGCTGCTGTTGTCGATGGTTTGGTTCACGGAGGAAATGCCGGAGCAAGAGCAAAATTGGACAACTACTGGAGAGAAATGGTCGATGTAGCTAAAATATCTCCATATAAGCTCAATCCAATCGATAAATACAACAAATACTATAACTTGGATAGATCCCCTGGACCTCTCATGATGAACTTTTTAGGTGGCTTTTTATCACCATATCAAATGAATCCTATGAACTATAATCCATTTTTGGACTTCATTAGAAGGTTCTTTGATTTCCAAGCTGTCAGAGAGAATAGCGAGCATAAAATATTCCTTGGTGCGACTCATGTAAAAACCGGAAGAGTTAAGATATTCTCGAATGATCAGTTCTGTGCGGACGCATTGATGGCTTCTGCTTGTTTGCCATTCATGTATCAGGCAGTCCAAGTTGATGGTGAGTATTATTGGGATGGTGGTTATATTGCAAACCCAGCTATTTATCCATTGATCTACAATTGTGAAGCAAATGACATCATTTTAATTCAATTAACTCGTACACATTGCGAGGAAATTCCAAGAGATCACGCGGCAATTCAAGACAGATATAAGGAAATTACCTATAACAACTGTTTGGTTCGCGAAATGCGTTCTATTCGTATGATCACAAAAATGATTGATGCCGGAATTATCAAAGATAATACAATGAAGCGAATGAATATTCACTTGATTAAGAACGAAGACGCATTCAGAGGATTGAATTTGTCGAGCGCTTTGAACACAGATTGGGATTTCTTGCAGATGTTGAAAGCTGCAGGAAGAGCAACAGCTGATCATTGGTTGAAAGCTCACAAAGAGAAAATCGGGACAAGACAAAATACTATAGATGAAGAAGTATTTAGCGAATTCGTATAGTATATTTGTACAATATAATAGAGCTTAATAGAACTGCGAAAGTCATTTGGTAGTTTTTTAGACTATGATAATTTTTAG
>CAJOEB010000063.1 GCA_905233775.1 uncultured Alphaproteobacteria bacterium
CCGAAGTTTTTTCCTATTTCCGGCAAAGATAAAGTAGTCAGCTTCTTTGCAAGATACATTGCTACTTGTCTTGGTAGTGCAACCTGTCTGAGACGCCGAGCAGATGACATATCGCTCAATTTTATAGCATAATGATTGGCTACTTTCTTCTGTATTTCATCGACAGTTACTTTTCTTTCGCTTGTACGTAAGAGATCAGATAAAACTTCGCGAGCGCTATCTATAGTAATCTCTCTTCCAACGAAAACTGCGCTTGCGACAATTCTGTTTAGCGCCCCTTCAAGCTCTCGAACATTTGATGTTACTTTGTGAGCAACAAATTCAAGTACTCTATCAGGAATTGCTATCGATGCCATAGCTGCTTTCGATTGCAAAATGCCCAGCCTCAATTCATATGTTGTCGGATGAATATCTGCAACAAGTCCCCAACCTAATCTTGATTTTAGTCGTTCTTCCATTCCTTCAAGGTCTGAAGGTGATTTGTCTGCAGATACTATAACTTGTCGTTTGTTATCAACCAATGTATTAAATGTATGGAAAAATTCTTCTTGTGTTGAATCTTTTCCGCAAATAAATTGAATATCATCGATCATGAGAACATCGACAGAACGAAATTGCTCTTTAAAAGCCATAGTATCTTTATATCTTACGGCTTTTACAAACTGATACATAAATTTTTCAGCAGATAAATATGCAATTGTTCGTTTAGGATTTCTGGATTTTATGCGCCAAGCTATAGCGTTCATTAAATGCGTTTTTCCAAGTCCGACTGCTCCGTATAAAAACAGCGGATTAAATGCTACTTGATCGGATTCTGCGACTCTTAGCGCCGCAGCATATGCCAGTTCGTTCGGTTTTCCGACTACAAAATTATCGAAAGTTAATTTTGGATCAAGAGGAATACCTATTTCATTTTGATCGTCCGATTGCTGTTCAATATTTTCAGAATTCTCTGATGAAATTATCGTTTGTTGCGTATTTTTTTCATTAACAACATCAGAAACAATAATTTCTATGCTCTTTATGCTTTTATCTTCTTTATTATATCGATGTAGGATTTTATCGGCATAATTATTTTGTATCCAATCGCGCATGAACATGCTTGGCGCAGTAAGATATACAACTCCCTCTTCTGCATGATCAAAGTGCAATGGATTTATCCAGCTATTAGCAACAGATTCTCCTAAATCAGATCGTAACTTCTGACAAACTACAGACCACAATCTTTCATTCGCACTATTATGCAAAAGAACACCATTAATCAATCTGAAAAAGATAAATTTGCAAATGCCACTATATAATAATATACAAGCTAACTATGCAGATTTCTTTAATAATTTATTCAGTCTAGCGACTTTTCGACTTGCCGCATTCTTGTGTAATACGCCTTTTGAAACTCCTTTATGAATTTCAGATTGCGCTGCTGAAAATGCTTTTTCTGCATCAGATGAACCTATACTTGCGATAAAACGCTTAATAAAGGTTTTTATGCGACTGATTCTATCTGTATTACGTTTCGTATGAGAAGTTGTTTGTCTAATTCTCTTCAAAGCAGATCTATGATTTGCCATAATTTATCCTTCAAAATAACAACAGAACAATCAAAGATTTTTTCAACGACTATTTTCATTTGATTTTATCTTATGAAAAAGTTATCGAAATACTTTGATATATCTTCGAGTAAAATTTTATCAGAAAAAATAGGATGTTCAACAATAATTTCTTCATTATCTCTGCATTTCTGCAAAGCAACGGTTCTTACTCCCATCGATGACAATTCTTTTAACAATTCAATAATGCGTAACGTATCCAATGATTTGTACATTGTAATTCGTACTTCAAAATTTGCATTAGCTGCTATAAGAATATTCAGACTTTGTAACGCCGCTTTACCACTGTTTGGAACTCCGGTTATTTGATCGTATTCTTTAAAATCATTTTTTACATCAAATCCGATCCAATCGACCAAAGGAACTACTTTTGCAAGCATTTCCGGTACAGCGCCGGCAGTGTGCAAACCGATTTTGAACCCCATATTTTTTACTTCCAGCATAGCTTCAGGAAGCGCTTCTTGAATTAATGGCTCTCCTCCACTGAAAACAACTCCATCAATAAAACCTTTTCTTGATGAAAGAAGATTTAAAATTTCTTCCCAAGGTAACGATTGAGATAATTCAATAGGTTGTAGATGCTGATTATGACAATATTTACAACGCCAACCGCATCCTTGCAGGAAGATTACCGATGCAATGTAATCCGGATAATCAACGGTCGACAGAGAAACAATTCCGCCGACCAAGAGAGTCTTACTCATAAGATTATTTTCTATTTATTCTTCTTACTACGTTATTATTATTCACTATTATTTTATATTCACTACGCTATTTTCTTTTCTTCTGCTTCGTTCATTTCTTCATCAGAACAGCAACTGCAGCAAGTTTTTCCTTCGGTAAAAAATACACGTTCGGCATGTTCACCTTGCTTACCAACATTGAAATAAGATGTCGGACGATGATATCCCATAACTCTAGTCCATACTTCGCATGGCTGACGCTCTTCATCTTTTAGTTCGATGTCTTCTGTTTTCTTTTCCATAATTTTTGTCTCCTAATTATATGATAATTACATATGAAGAATAGTAACATATAAAATTTCAGAAGGAAACAGGTTTTATTGTCTCAAAAATCAAATAAACATTGAAAAATCAGCATAAAATTGCGTTAAAAATATAATTATAATCGAATGAATGTTGATATTGTTCTCTTTCAGTATTATTCTTTCAAAGATATGAGTAAGAAAAATTTTTTCCACATTTTTAATATACCTGTTTCTTATAAAATAGATGAAACTGAATTAACTAAAGTTTATTTTCAATTACAAAAAAAACAATATTTGGATTGTCCTTGTAAAGAAGGGACTGCTACTATTGATCTTTCTGATCTTAATATCGCTTATAAAACCTTGATAAATCCAATAGATAGAGCTGAACATTTTTTAGAAGTGCAAGGTGTAAGTATAATCGATAAATTACCGATGATTTTTGCGGAAGAAATGTTTGAAATCCGCCAGCAGTATGAATTGTTACAAACTGATATACAAAAAAAAGATTTTATCGCTGATTTAAAAAAACGTATGGCAGAGATTATATCTTCTTTGCATAATTTTGAATCTGATCTCGTGAAATTTCGTGATCAAACTGGATTATTGCGTTTTATTAATTCATTTTTAGAAAAAGTGGAATCGAATGCTTACAGTAGGGATTGATTTAGGAACAACGGCAACAGTTATTGCTGTAATGTGTGATGGAAAACCATGTTCGATATCTGTTGATAATGGGAAAAAAACAACACCATCTGTCGTAACTTATTCAGAAGGAGATGAACACATATTCGTTGGACGAGAAGCGCTTTCAAAAGCAGATTATTCTCATACAGTTTTTTCTGTAAAGCGTAATATGGGAAGCGACCAAAGATTTTTTCAAAAATCACCTGAAGAAATATCAGCGGAAGTTCTGTCATTTGTAAAGAAAACAGCAGAACAAAAATTAAATGACTCCATAACTTCAGCAGTTATAACTGTTCCTGCGCATTTTTCTGATGTTCAAAGAATGGCAACGAAACGAGCAGCATCTCTGGCCGGAATTAAAGTTTTGCGCTTGATTAATGAACCGACTGCAGCAGCAATAGCTTTCGGATTGGCTGAAAAAGTTTCGGGAATATATGCTGTATATGATTTTGGCGGAGGAACTTTTGATTTTTCGATTTTGCGGTTATCGGATGGGATTTTTCAAGTATTAGCTACAGGAGGGGACAATTATCTCGGTGGAGATGATATTGATAACGCAATTTTGGAATATAATTTAGAACTTTGCGGAATAGACAGTGCAAAAATAAATAAATCCGAAAAACTTCTCGGGAAATTGGTTGTGAAAACCATGAAAGAACACTGTGTAAATGACGAAATTATTCGAAAAGAATACCTTTTAAAAGGAGAAAATTATACTTTTCAACTTTCAACAAAAATTTTGAGAGAATTATCAGCAAAATATATCGAACGCACATTCGAAATAGCTGACCAGGTTTTTGCAGATGCAAATTTAGGATACGGAAATATAGATGGCATTTTGTTGGTTGGAGGAATGACTAAAATGCGGATTGTGAAAGATGCAGTAAAACATCATTTTGGTGAGCATATTTATGATAATATCGATCCTGAAGAAGTAGTTGCCTTTGGAGCTGCAATTCAAGCTGATGCTATTGTTAACAAGAGTACAAATGCGTTGCTTATCGATGTTGTACCTCTTACTTTGGGTATAGAAACTTTTGGAGGAGGTGTTGATAAGATAATTCACAGAAATACGCCGATCCCAACTATACAAACGCGTGAATATACTACTTATGCAGATAATCAAACTGGAATTAAATTTCATGTAGTTCAAGGAGAGAGAGCCTTAGCAAAAGATTGTCGTTCTATCGCTAATTTCGAGTTAACGGGAATTCCTCCGGCAATAAGAGGAACACCGCGAATTGAAGTAAAATTTTCTGTTGATGTTAATGGACTGCTCAGTGTTAATGCGCATGAAAAAAATACCGGTATTGAACAAAATATTATTGTAGAGCCAAGTTCTGGATTAACTGAGGAACAAATGGTATCTATGTTGGAAAGTGCATTGAAAAATATGGAGGCGGATAAAGAAAAATCTGCGTATCTTTCTGCAAAAATGGCTGCGGAACGTCAGGTATTATTTTGGGAATCTATTTTGGAAGATATTCCAAGTTCTGAAAAAGAAGACGTAAAGAAGGGTATAAAGCATTTGAAAAGTATTTTATCTGATGATACAAAGGCAGAAGAAATTACAAATACAATAAATAAAATAGATGATATTATCGGACGCTTTTTAGATGATATAATCAGCGAACGACTAAGCAGAAATCCAATAAAAATAGAGAGAAGAAAGTAAAAGTTTAATCATGAAAATAATATTTATTATGAAAGATGGATCAGAAAAAATTTGTGAATTTGTCGAAGGGCAAACAATTCTGAAAATAGCTGAAGAAAATCAAATTCCGATAAGAAGTTTTTGTGAAGGATTTTGTGTTTGCGGTGCATGTCATATTATTATTGAAAATTTAATGGATAAGCTTCCTCCGATTTCTGAAAAAGAAAATAACGCATTAGATAATGCAGGTGGTATAACGTTGCGTTCAAGGCTTGCATGTCAAATTGTTTTAAATAAAGAGTTGGACGGACTTCGAGTTAGTTTAACTTAAATTGGCATCGTATAGGATGATAATTTATATGACAACAGAATTTATATACAAACAAAATAGAAAAAATAAAGAAAAATTATAGCAAAATAAAAACATAAAATTATAGTAAAATAT
>CAJOEB010000064.1 GCA_905233775.1 uncultured Alphaproteobacteria bacterium
TGGCCATGGATTGAACATTGAGTTGTTGTGAAAAAAATTAAGACCACAAGCATATGCAATTCTTGAAAGATCTGATTTCGTGAGCTGTTTGTCAGTTCTGGTATTGGTAAGTTGCTGAATCATGCTTGCGGTGAGATATGCAGAAGCTTTTGCTTTGTTTCGCAATTCGTATAGGCGATAATGATCACAAGTGAAAAACAAAAGACTGATTAGAATAGGAATGGAAAACGCGAATTCGATGAGGATACCACCTGAATGATTATGTTTTGAAAATACTTTTGAAAATAGAAAGGAGAGATAACGGGATAGCTTTTTATACAATATGATTAGTTTGTATGGATATGATCCGATTACCCCCCCCCATGGGTGTTCTTGGAGAATGCTTTGAACAGTATTTGCATGAAAAAAAACTCCTTATTTCGATATAAGTCTCAATGTAAATATAATAGATTTCTATATCTATATAAATGTTTTATCTGATTAATGGTTAAAGAATTGATAATAATTTTTATTTATACTTTATATTTTTTTATGCGTAGCATAATTTATGCTAACTAACAAAAATTTTTTTTATTAGAATTGTTTTTTGTTTAGATTAGAGTTGATGTAGTTTTAATGTTTTCCCGGAAATAATCCCGGTTTCGGAGTAATAACCAAAGTATAAAAAAATACGTTATCTGCGGTATTATTAATATTTCTTGTTGTTCTTGGTTCCAATATGAAAAGACCAAGTTTTTGTTTATTAAAACTGGTAGCTTTTCTGTAGCAATATTCTATAAGTACACGTTCGTCACCATCTTTTTCACAAACTAAATCAGGATGCATTGCAGATATTTCTTTTTTCGTTTTTGTTGTTATGGAACCGCAGCTTCTTCCCATTTCTGATGGTGATATACCTCTAGAGGAAGTACCGAAGCAGTTTTGGCATTGGTAACTGTTATCACTAATTCGCTTTATCCAAAAAATATCAGCAGCGCAATACATTCCGAACTTCCATGGATTGAACATTGTGTTTGTATGGAAGAAGTTTAAACTGCAAGCATATACTATGCATGCAAAATCACGGCTCGTTAGTGTTTTATCGGTTCTGGTGTTAGTAAGTTGTTGAATTATGCTTGCGGTGAGATATGCAGAAGCTTTTGCTTTGTTTCGCAATTCGTATAGACGATAATGATCACAAGTGAAGAACAAAAGACTAATTAGAATGGGAACGGAAAATGCGAATTCAATTAATATACCGCCTGAATGACTACTATATCGTAGATTAAATAAGTGTGAGGCAAGTGGTCTAATATACTTAAACTTATATATCCATTTGGATAATAATCCGATTACCCCCCCCCATGGGTGTTCTTGGAGAATATTCTGAATGATGATGACATGATAAATTTTCCTTATTTCTACGATAAGATTTTTTTAACAGAAAATAGTTAAGGAAAAGGTAATAAGTTTTTTTATGTTTTATATTTTTTTTATATGATAAGCGGGATTTTTTTTGTATGAATTTTTTTCGTATTTTTTATTGTTTCAGATAATTATTTCAAATATTTCAGAAAAGAAACAGCGAAAAAATCATAAAATTTTTACTCATTTCTGATCGGGAACAGTCCAGGTTTTGGTACAATGACTAACATATAATTTATTAAAATCTCAGTTCGGCCGAATTTATCACGTATCATTTTTGGATTTAGCATAAAAAAACTGAGTTTTGATTTATTAAAATTGTTTTTCATTCTATATGCACTAACAAACAACACACGTTCGTCGCCGTCATTATCACAAACTAAATCAGGATGTAATTGTACTATCTGAGACAATGTTTTTGTAGTTGTATTGGATCCGCTTTTTGCTATAGATAATGGAGAATTGCCCCTTTCAAGACTGCCCCAACCATTTTGATATTGGTACTTGTTTTCATTTTCTCTTTTTACCCAGAAAAAATCGATAGAATAGAATATACCAAATTGCCATGGATAAAACATTGTATTAGTATGAAAAAAGTTTAAACAACTTGCATACGTAATTCTTGCAATATCGTTTGATGTAAGTTGTTTATCTGATCTGATGTTCGTAATTTGTTGAAACATACTTGCGGCAAGGTATGCGGAAGTTTTTAATTTGTTTTGTAATTCATAAATACGAAAGTGATCATTTGCAAAAAATAATAGCAAAATAATTATTGGAATAGAAAATGCGAATTCGATAAGAATGCTGCCGCATTGTGAGTGATGGATTAATTTACGAAAAAGATGAATATGGAAGAGATGAAAAAGACTTTGTGTTTTATTGTAAGGTTCTTTCTTGTATTTTGTCTTTAATGAATTGGAATTACCCCCCCCCCGTCATTAGGGGTTAAAATAAAAAGTATTTTTTCTAGCATATTTTAGATTCCTTTTTTTTAGTTCCTTACTATTCATAAGATTTTTTTGAAATATAACGTATTTTTATTAACAAATTCTTACTCAATAGACCTCTTACAAAAGTCACTTTATGATATTTTTTATAGTTATAGTATTTTTAGATCTTAAAAATCAAAGATTACAAAATACTGTTTCGACTTTCAATTTTCGACTTTTATAAGGTTTAACTTTTATAAGGTTTAATATGTTTAAATATTTTGTGTGCTTATTCTGTTGCTGTCTTATTTTGCTGTAGTATCAATACTTGGTAGCATCGGACTTGAAATCCATTTAAAAAAAGGTATGACACCTTCTGTATGTCTGCCTCCATCATATCGTCCTTCTTTTCCTATTATTCGCATATAGTAATGTGCTATTCCGTATTTTTGATTTACTTCTTCAGCTGCGAACCTCGCGATTACTTCTATTGCAAATATTTCTCTTTTCCCTTGCTGTAATATGCTGTTTAAATAAGAATACTTTTGTAATTCTTCGTTTATTTGAGAAGATCTTTCATAAGAATTTTCTTCGAGATCTATGGGAATTTCTACTTTTTTACCTCCTGCTCGCATCCAAGCAACAAAGTTTTCTGAATTTTTATGAGGAATTTTTCCTTCACTAAGAAGTTTTAATCTTCTTTCTACGTTTTTTCCTAGCTTCCAATCGGATTTTATCATCTCAGCGTAGTCGATATGTGATTTTCTATCAACTACTGCTTCGTTTATCAGTTTAATGATATCGTTGTTTGTCTTTTGTATTATTTGAATTGGAATTTGAGTTATTTGAATATTAGCAGATATTTCATCAGGTATAATTAATTTATCGGCTCCTTCGATGAAAGAATATGAAAAAAATCCAGTTATAATTATTAAATGTATTATTAGTTGCTTCATTTCTTTTTTTCATTTTATAAAGAAAGACAGAAAAAACGTGTTTAAGTATATTTTTTAGTATATTAAAGTAACATTATTGTCGATTTTTGTTCCTATTCTCAGAGAAACCATTGTAGTAATACCGAAATGTCTTTGCGAAATAGATCCTTATCTGCCCGATTTCAAAAATATTATCGCCTTCTGACCTAATTATTAGACTTGCAAAATTAGACTCTTGCAAAAGTCGTAAAACAGTATTTTACAGTTTCTGATGTAGAATATGAAAATACTGTAAAAATGACTTTCGCAAGGTCTACTACGTTATTGCAATGCCATTAATGTCATTTTTTATCGAAGTACCGATCTTTTATCGAAGTATCATCGCGGAAAAAATTATGCTTTCATTGCTTTGTCGGTTTTCCCTTTTGTTTTTTTCCTAAGATGATTTTGTTTCGCCTCAGTTCTCTCAGTTCCGATTTCTAAATCAAAACGTCGAATAAATTCTTCTACTTTCGGTGCAACCATACTTCTCCATTTGCTGCCTGAAAAGACGCCATAATGTCCGACTCCCGGCTGTAGATAATGAAATTTCCTGTTATTTGGTATGTTTTTGCATAATTTCAAAGCAACTTCACATTGTCCCGGAGCTGAGATGTCGTCTTTTTCTCCTTCAATAGCAAACAAAGCTGCTTTTTTGATAGCTCTAAGGTCGATAGTCTTTCCTTTGTATTTCATTACGCCCCTTGGGAGTTCGTAAGTTTGAAATATTTTTTCTACGGTTTCCAGATAATAAACTGCGTCCATATCAAGGACGGACAGATATTCATCATAGAACTTCGTATGTCGATCAATACCTGCTTGGTTATTATTCATTTTATCCTCTAAGTATTGGATATGCGCTTTATAGTGAGAATCTGGGTTCATGTTAATAAAAGCTGTAATCTGAATAAATCCCGGATATACTCGTCTTCCTGCACCTATATGACCTTCCGGAACATAGGTTAAAAAGTTCTGTTCAAACCATTTCAGTGGGTGTGATTCGGCCAGCAAGTTTACTTGAGTTTTCTTTACTCGAGGATCGATAGGTCCGCCCATAGGAATTATTGTTGCAGGTGCGCAAGGATCGCCGGCATCTTCCATAATTGCGGCAAGAGCTAAAACCTCAGGTGCCGGTTGACAAATTGCCATGACATGAGTGTTTGGTCCGATAAAACGAACGAAATCCACAAGATAACTTAAATATGCATCGAGACCAAAATCACCCGCAGACAGCGGAACATTACTTACACTCTTCCAATCGGTTATGTAGACTTCATGTTTTTGTGCCATTCTTTGTACAGTATCTCTTTGAAGAGTAGCATAATGTCCGGAAATAGGTGCAATTATGAGAACTTTTGGTTCTTTCTTCTGATTTTCTTTTGTAAAACGTACGAGATTTCCAAATGGTTTTTCTAAAACAGTTGTCTGATATAACCTTACCTTCTTTCCATCAACATCAACATGCGTAATGTTAAAATCTGGTTTATGTCCATATCGAGTTGTACGCAAATACATATCTGCCATACCATCCATCAGACGATTACCCGCAAAATCAAATGCGTGCGGTGTATTCGCCAGAAGATTTCTTAAACCACTAGCAAACTTTCTGATAGGCTGTTGTGCATAAGCCATAGCATCATAAAATTCATACATTGGTCAATATCCTCATAAATACCAATTGATATTTTGACTAAAAATAATTAAAAAATCGTTAATATTTTACAGAAAAAATAAAAAAATATTCAAATAATGTTTTGATGGTGTTTCTTTTTATTGTAAATGAGTCTGATAGCTAAAATAAATCAAATAAAATAATTTTTTAATGTAGAACCTTGTCAAAGTTAATTTTAGATCATATTTAAATTTTAGATTATAGAAAAAGAGAGTATTAAACTATGAATAATTTTGGAAAATATAATTTTAAGAAGAAAATAGCTTTGGCAATGTGTTTCGTTTTTGAAAGCATCTTTAGTATGGAGTTACCTGGGCATGATGCATTGTATTCTTTGGCTCAACTTCAGCAACTTCAGCAACATCCTGTTAATCTGATTTTACTGCCTGAATTTAATTTCGATGGTGAAGATTATTACCTTGGCGATATAAATCAGATCATTGAAAGTCAAGAGAAGTTTAGGGAAAAAATGGGAGGAACTGAAGTAAGTGTCGCAGAAAAAATCAATAAGTTCATGAATAATACTATTGTTAGCCAAAGCACCCGTCAGACTCTAAATGATTTTTCTAAGCTTCTCTATAGAGAATTGCTTCAGAAAAGAGAGATGACAGCGTACGATCCTTATTTTATTGATGAATATCTTCCAAATATAGTTGTTGCCAGAAATTTAGTGGTAACTGGAGATTTATATTCCATGGCCAATCATTCTTTTGCCGCTGCTTGTTTTTTGTTCAGAGTATGCAGTCAGCTAAGGCTTTTGGAATGGACACCTGAACGTCTCAAAAATTTTAAAGAGCTATTTGACTATTATTTTGAAGCAAAACAGCTTGCTGATGAGGTAGATCAATGGAGACGTCAATCAATGGAATTAGAATTGTCTGAAAGTTAATAATTTTTTAATAAATTTGGTAAAACATAATTTTGAATATTATTTAACAAACATGGAGCTTGAGAAATGAGTAATAGATATCTGTTACTTATTATATTGGCAGTTTTATGTAATACGTATCATATTATCGCATTTAATGGCATTTGTGCCATGGAATTCGAATGTTGTAAGGAAGAAAACGAGGAAAAATCACTGTTTATTTTGGGAATATTGCCAGGTTCCGAACAAATACAGAAGATTATGGAGAATCAACCTGAATTTATGAGGAAATTATTAGATGAATATGAAAAAAATGGTAAGCAATTTACGTTAGAAGAAGCATGCGATCAATTTATGGAGAATACGAGAATAGTGGAGGAAGAATCTCGTTCTTTGAGAGATCTTTATAATGATATGACATTAGTTTGGATTTCAAAGGGAGTTCTCTATCTTATAGATCATTATTTTCCAAATTTGTT
>CAJOEB010000065.1 GCA_905233775.1 uncultured Alphaproteobacteria bacterium
TACGCCTTGACGGTCTACCAGTGCTTTTGCCAACGCTCGACTTATCAATCCTTTTCCTATTCCTCCCGAACCTTCAATGTAAAAATTTATTCTACGTTCCGGCATTGGGGCTATCTTACTGATGTAACGGATCCTGCAACGTTCCAAATACGCAAAATCCTGTTGATATTCATACGGATATTTTTCTATTACCTGTCTCAACGTCATTCCGTGTAATAACACATCTATTCTTATCTGCTCTTTTAAATTTAAGTCTCTGCCATACTTTATTTTGTTCTCCGCTCTCTTATCTAATTCTGCGCGAAAATCAAAATTTGATTGTACTTCGCTGTCATCGTACAGACGTTTTCCCAGCATTTGTTGCTTTTCTTGTTCGTGCGTCAAATATTGCACACAGTCTAAAAATGCTCCTGCTCCTTTTGCCGTTTCTACGTAATTATCTGCTATTCCAAACCACTTTGCTATTACACCTATTTCGACAGCACTTGTTCCACATTCAATCACAATATGCCAATGCGGCGGTTTTACTTCCCCTGCAATATGTTCAGGATTCTGTTCCTCATCTAACGCAGAATATACATCTTTATTGTGGCAAATATATGCCCAGCGTTTTATTAAGTTTAATTTTCTCTTCTGTCAACAAAACTTCCCCAGTTTCTGGATGTTTTTCGTACTGCATTATATTAAAAATTCTCCATTTTGCCATTCTAAAACCTCCTACCAGAATTTCAAATTTTTATACCAATTTTTACAATATAATACCAGTTTTTACAATATAAATCAACTTAAACACTTGAAAAAGTGGTAAAAATACCAAAATACCAGTTCATACCAGCGCGCCCCCACAAGCCCGAAGGGGGCGCGCGCACGCGCATTATAGGTAAAAAATACCAGAATACCAATTAACTTCCGAAAAAAGTTTTGAGCATTTTTTTTTCATTAATTTTCCATTTAAAATCAATTATCTTTTCTGTTGTTTTTGGATGGTAATCAGTCCTCGCCGCTAACTGTCAAGGACGCTAACGCGCCAGCAAGCTGGTTGCCTATCGGCAATCCTTGACATCGCGTCTTGCTGATTCTTCTACAATTAACAACAGAAAAATTTCCTTCCTTCCAGCGGAAAATCTATTTCATTTTCAAAAAAATACCGTTACGAAGGATATACTTATTTTTAAATAAAACGTATTTCAGACAACTGTGCAGTTACAAAGGAGTAGAAGCATTTTCAAAAAAACTAAGAATCTATAATTTCCTTGCTTTAAAAAATTTTGCTTAGAAAAAGGAAAAAACTTCGTTGTGGAAAATACAGTAACTGTCTATAAAAAATGTAGATTGTAAATGTTAATTGACAGTGATTTACTACAGTCAACCGAGAATTTTTAGACAATTTCTCCCGATTTCTCCCGATTTAAATTTTAAATTTAAAATGAGACCTTGATTTTATTGGAAATGAAATGTATTTCTCCTAATTTCTCTCGATTTCTCTTAATTTCTCCTGTTTTTTGTAAGAGGTAGTTACGTGAACAATTATGATAATTTAATGGACTTAATAGAAAATTTGATTAAAGCTAAAGAAAGTCGTTATTTGGAATTTAAAACATCCCAAAATACTCTTCCTAAAAGTTTTTGGGAAACTTATTCATCATTTGCTAATACGCAAGGTGGATATATTATCTTGGGTGTGGAAGAAAATAATCTCAATAACATTGTTGGCGTTAATGATGTTGAAAAGATTAAGAAGGAAATTTTTTCTGGTGCAAATAATAAAGCCAAAGTTAGTTGTAATATCTTGGAAGAAGATAACATCTGCGAACACGTTGTAAACGGAAAAACGGTTATTTCTATTTATATTCCTGAAATGAAAGATGAACAAAAACCGCTTTATTTGAATGATAACCTTAAATTTACATACATTCGTCAGTCGGATGGAGATTATAGAGCATCTGATGAAGATTTAAGACGTTTTATTCGCAATTCTCGTGATAATATCGATGCCGAATTATTAGACGAAGAAAAATATACCATAGAAGATTTGAATCCTAATAGTGTGCTAATGTTTAAGAATATGGTTAGTCAACGTGAACCTTCAAAACGTTTTTTAGAAATGGATGATTTGGAATTCTTAAAAACAATGGGAGTTTTTCGTATAGATCACGACGATAAAAGAAAGTTAAAATTAACTTTAGCGGGATTGCTGTTTCTTGGAAAATTTGAGGCGATAACTTACAAAATCCCTCATTTTCATTTGGAGTATATAAATAAGCGTGGCAAGAATGTTATTCGTTGGGTAGATAGAGTATCAACTGGAGATTTTGAAGAATTAAATTTATTTGAATTTCATCGAATTGTTTTGGAAAAATTACGACTCACAGTTGAAGAAGGTTTTGAATTGGATGCAATGAGTGTGAGAAAACCAGAGTCCGAATTAAATGTGGCTTTACGTGAGGCATTAACAAATATGATTGTCCACGCTGATTATTTTGATTCAGAAAATATCCTCAAAGTTGAAGTAGACAATCTGTACTATATATTTTCTAATGCTGGTCATATGAAAATATCGGAAACTCAATTTTTTAATGGGGGACAATCTGTTGCACGTAATCCTAATTTAGTTATGTTTTTTAGAAGATTAGGATACTGTGAACGTGCTGGTACTGGCGGTAAAGAAATTGCTGATGTTTATCAAAATATTAACAAATACAGATTTCCAGAATTAGAAATTGCTCCAAATTATACAAGTTTAAAATTGTGGTGTGCGATACCAGCTGAAACATATCCAGAATTATCTAAACACGCGCAAACAGTATTTAAATTTATAGATAAGAATGGGGATTTTAAAAAATCTAATATAATTCAAGGAACCGGTTTAAGTGAATATTATGTAAAGGATGCAATAAGAGAACTTAAAACTAAAAACCTCATTATATCAAACGGTAAAGGACCGGCAACTAGATATTTTCGTAATCTTAGTAAAGTTGAAAAGTTGAATGTTGCAGATAAAATAAAGGCTTTGGTAATGAATTCTTAAAAGTTACATTTGAGGAGTTGAATAATCTTGTTGGCATTGAGTTGGGACGGCAAAGAAGAGTCAACTAAAATAGCAGAGAAAACGCCGCTACGCCTTTTGGAGTACAATTCCTCATTAAGTTACGGTGCGAAGTTAATTTTGCATTAAATATTCATCCTAAACTTTTCAATACGATAACAACGATTGAAATTGAAACCTCAACACAACCAAAAATTGATTCTCTGAATATGATTTTACAAAGTCAAGTTTCTTATGAGCAAACAGATAACGGATATAAAGTTATTTTTAAAGATATTACTGATGAAAATATAAAAGAATTGACAGATAACAAAAATAAAATTTTTAGAAAATCTGAAGACCGTAATAAACTTTTACAAGCGATCTTTAAAGATAATTTCAAACCCTGTCAGAATAACTCACCAGCAAATAAAGACGAAAAATTTGAAATTCCCTATTTATGTTTAGATTTCGGAATAGGAGCAAAAATTGCAAGACGTGAAGATTTTGTTCCTGCAGAAGATTGGACAATGACAGAAACAGCAGACTACACTTTGCCACTTTCAAAAGTTGATTCTGATATAAAATTCTATGAATTGAATTTGAATGGGAATAAATTAACAGAAAAATTATTACTTAATGACAATCAAAATTTATTTTCGGGAAAAACAAATTGGACTGAATCAGAATTAATCTGTTGGTTGTTAGAAAAAATAGCCAATAGTTTTGTCACGCCCGAAGATTTTGTAGAGTTTAGCCGTCGAGTGATAAATCAGCTGATTAATGAGAAAAAATTTACTTTAGAAGAATTGGTGCGGTTAAGGTTTTCAATAAAAAAATTACTTGAAGAGAAAATTGAAATCTTAATAGACAGAGCGTATCAAGAAAGTTGGAAAACAATTCTTTTTGCTGATGAAACACCAAAAGTTTGCGTTACTAAAGAGATTGCTTTTTCCTTTGACGCAATGCATTATCCAGCAAAGAAATTTCATATAGGCTCCGAACACTTTAATAAACATTTTTATGCTGAAATAGGTTATATGAACGAAGAAGAGATTATTTGTGCTCAATTTATAGACGCAAATCCAAAAGTTGAAACGTGGATTAGAAATATCGAACGCGAACCTAATTATTCATTTTGGCTACCAACGCACAAAGATAAATTTTATCCTAACTTTGTTGTAAAGTTGAAAGACGGAACATTTGCGGCAATTGAATATAAGGGAGAAGTTTATAAGACTAACGATGATTCCAAAGAAAAAAATATGTTGGGAAAAATTTGGGCTAATAAAAGTCACGGACTTTGTAAATTTCTTATGGCCGTTAAGCGTGATGATCTTGGTCGTAATCTTTCAACACAAATTAATGAATTTTTATTAGATTAAATTTAGCAATAGAATTTTATATTGTTTTCTTTGAATTTAACTCAAATGTTAATGTGTCATTTTTTGCACAAAAAATGTGAAATAAATTTTCAAACAAGGCGGAATCACATTCCTCCAGAAAGTTCACTTATACATTTCACAAAGTGAAATGCTAAAAATTGCTGATTCTACCTAAGGCAAAAATTGAACAAAAAATTTGCCAATCGCTACCGCTCTTTGAACTACGTTTTAAAAACACGGTTAATCTAAGAACTTTTTGCTTTTTCTTTTTCATTTTCCAGTATCTCAACTCGTTGTTTTAAATCTTCTACTTCTTTTTGAAGGTTAGAAATAACGAAACGAAAATCATCAATCGTAGCCGGAGAATTGGTAAGCGGCAATCCAGCTCCGTCATTAAATCCTCTAAGTTCTTCCAGACGTTCAACCGCAATATTATCAATGAACCACTTACCGCAATGAATCGTAGCGTGTTCTCCGTCGCTATTTATATCTTGTAAGTGATTATTAATGTAATCCGACATAGCTTAAACAGATACCCCAAAATGTTGAGCCGTATCTTTTAAAGTTGCCATTTTATCCCTCCTATTTTTCAATATCAAACTGTTTCAAATTGATTCAAATTAATTTTGTTTTATTCTCTGCTGGAAATATTACCTCTTCTTTTCCTGTTTCCGCATCCAATAAAACTGTTTCGCCAAACTGTTTACCTAAATCTTTAAATTCTTCGTCTATTTCTTCATTTGTTCCCTGTTGCCGATGTGCCATTAACTTTTTTAACTCGTCGTATTTTTCTACTATCGGTTTTACTCCCATTCCAGTCTTGGCGTCGTACAATTCGTGATTATTTCCACACCTGTTTGCTATTCGCCGCATATTTGTTTGAAGTCCTCTGTACATCATATACTGCGTAAACTCTCTCGTTCCGTCAAATACTCCCTTATTCATTCCCAAATCATAATCTTCTTCGTGTAACACCACAAAGAACGGAAAACGTCTGTAACTTTGATTTTTATCTTCTGCTTTTTCTACCCTTCCGTCTCGCTTATATTCCCCTGATAACGCGTCCAAGAACTCTTTCCACGTTTCTATTCCATTTACTATATTTATCTCGTTATTTAAGCGTATTGAGCCATATTTTATATTCTGTTGAATATTTGGCGGATATGGATCAAACACGTTAAAAACGTTTTCTCTTCCGTCTAATTTCGTCAGCAATGTACTTGCTCGGCAATCATTCCATATTAACACCGGCTGTCCGTCATATCCTTCAAAATTCGTTCCATTCGCTCCTACTTCAAAGAATATTTCATCGTCCTTTAATACGCCTTGACGGTCTACCAGTGCTTTTGCCAACGCTCGACTTATCAATCCTTTTCCTATTCCTCCCGAACCTTCAATGTAAAAATTTATTCTACGTTC
>CAJOEB010000066.1:0-5238 GCA_905233775.1 uncultured Alphaproteobacteria bacterium
GCCGTTTGGAATATATTATGCAATGTTCTGTCATTATGTTAAAAGAATAAATAGTAACAATTATCAGTATCAATATAATTGCGCAACTATGTCTACGGGTAATGCACCTAACAATAATAGTATGTTTCTTAATTGTTCATCTGGAAGTAAATCCTTAGCTCAGGTAAAGAACATGCATCCTGATTTAGTATGTGACAAAGATGGAGATGAACGTGTACTTATAACAACGCATTACAGAAAAGCAAATAAATTTAATAAAAACAAACTCGGCTTTTTTATATTAGATTCAAGAATAAGCACAAGTGTAGATGGAATGACTAATAATTTTTTTACCTATGAAGTAGTGATTACGCCGAAACCAGGATTATTTCCAGTAAACAACAACTAATATTGTGTATTATAAGATTATTCGTGGATATAAAGATAATTGTCTTTAGATGTTTGTTTTTTTAATTTATATCCAAGATTTGTTAAGATTTTATGTCCTTGTTTAAAATTATCATGCCACATTTCGATAAATACTACAGGTTTGTGTTTTTTTAATGTCTCTACCCCCCCCCCTTAGAGTAAATATTTCATGACCTTCCACATCAATTTTCACAAAATCTATATGTTCTTCTTCTATACTAAGATTATCCAATTTATCTACTTGTAATAATCCATTTTCGGATTTTTCGATAACAGTAGCACCAATATTTCCATGACCAAAATTTTTTATTGCCGCATGACTGGAAACATCACTTAAACCAATATTTAGTATTTTAATTTTTTCAGGAAAATTATTTTCAACATTTTTTCTGAGAATATTAAATGTTTCTGGTACAGGCTCAAATGCATAAATTTTATTAACTCTACATTTTGAGGCCCAATATAGTGAATGGTTTCCTATATTTGCTCCTATATCAAGAATTACTGCATTTTCAGGTATATAGTGTTTAATTTCGTTTAACTCTTCTTCCTCATAAAAATGTTGGTATAAACATATGCGACGTTGAATAAAATCTTCGGGAGCATATGGAACATAAAACACAACATCTCTTACTAAACAATATTTGGTAATAAGAGCGTTTTGAAATACAAGGTTTCTCATATATTTATTTATCTTTATAAGTCTATAGCAAATATTGAGTAGAATAATAAGAATTACCAATAATATTGCAGATATCATAAAAACCATATATAAGTCCTTTCTATATTATAGAATATTATAAAATTGGTATAAATCTTTATTAACTAATATACAGAATAACATCAAACAATAATTTTTTGAACTCTAACAATAGAGCTAAGCTAATATATAATCTTAAATTTTCCGCTGAATAGATGTTTCATAATGTTTGATGTCATCATTAAACGGGGTGATCGAAGAATTTGCTACCACCAGAATAGAATTTGCGACCCTATTAAGGAAATTTTGGTCATGAGTAATGAGAATTACTGCTCCTTGATATGATGTCAGCGATGCGATAAGCGATTCTCGCATTTCTATATCTAAATGGTTTGTTGGCTCATCCAATATGAGAAGGTTTGGAGCGTCAACAGTCAATGTAGCGAATACTAAACGAGCCCGTTCTCCACCTGATAAATCACCGATTTTTTGAAAAACCTTATCGCCAGAAAAACCAAATCGTCCAAGATGTGTTCGAACCTGCAATTCATTTGCGTTTGGCATAATATCTTTTAAAAAATCACAAGGGGATTTTTGTGTGTTCAATTTTTCGAATAAATCTTGGCGGTAAAATCCTATTTTCAGTTTATTGTGTGCTTCTCTCGTTCCTTTTTTCTGCTTAAGTTCTCCGGCTAAAAACTTTGCGAAAGTTGTCTTTCCATTTCCGTTCGCTCCGACAATAGCAATACGATCATCGTTCATAATTGTTCCGGAAATATTTTTCAAAACAATTTTATCTTCGTAACCAAGTGAAATGCGATCATATGACAGTATGTTGGATGAAAGTTGATCTCGAGGTTCCGGGAAATTAAACGCAACGGTCGGATCATCGGTATCAATTGGTAAAAACTTTATTTTTTCAATTGATTTTAAACGACTTTGAGCTTGTCGAGCTTTTGTTGCTTTATACTGAAATCTTTCAACAAAGGCCATCATATGCTTGCGTTTTGCTTCCATTTTTGCATTGTATTCTTCAGCATTTTTCTGTTTCATCGAATATGTTTCGATAAAAGTATCAAAATTTCCGCTGTATTTTGTGAGTTTATGTCCTTTTAAATGAAAAATCGTATCAACTGTTTCATTCAAAAAATCACGATCGTGTGAAATAAGAATAAAACTTTTAGGATAGCTTTTCAGAAATTTCTTTAACCATGATGATGTTTCTAAATCCAGATGGTTAGTAGGTTCATCTAGCAAGAGCAAATCCGGTTCTTGAAACAAAATTGTACCAAGAGCAACTCGCATACGAAATCCCCCTGAAAAATTACGGAGAGGAAGATTTTGTGCATCTTCATCGAAACCAAGACCGTATAATACAACAGCAGCTCGTGCTTCTGCATCAAATGCTTTTATCGCGATCAATTTATCGTATATTTCCGCAATTTTTTCTGGTTCATTGGTATGTTCTTCAAGTTCTTGAAATAATTTTTCTCGTTGTTTATCTTGAGACAGCAAAAATTCTCTTGGAGTTAGATTTCCATCTGGCATCTCTTGTTTTACCGAAAGAATAGTCTTGCCATTTTCTTTTAAAACCTTTCCATTATCGGCTTCTATTTCGTTCATTATGATTTTTAAAAGCGTGGATTTTCCGCTACCATTGCGTCCGACCAATCCTGTATGTTGTCGCCCATCAATGTGCAAACAGACGTCCTCAAGAATGCTTTTTCCTGCAATACTGAAACTAATATCTTGTAATGTAAGCATGAAAAAACCACTTGTTTATAATAGCAATCAAATTTATGACAACAACCAATAATATATTATGATAACTATAACTAACTATATAATAATATAAGATATTATAGATTATTCTATAAAACTATTCTATGAAGCTAAGCATCTTTTTATTTTAGATGATGAAATGTTTCGATAAGTACCTGTATCTATTATAGCTCGTACCTTTCTTTTGCAAACTGAAGTCGGAATGTCTGAGATATTGTAATTTTCTCTTAATGCAACGATAAAATCGTCCGCTGGTAAGGCAATTGAGCAGGCAATGCTGTCGCAAAAAGATTCTGATAAAGGAATGCCCATCATAAAATCATTCTGTCGTTGTTGTCGTATTTTTTCAATTTTCGAATTTTTATTGGGATGTTCCAAATCACAAGCTACGTCTGCGCCTATTATGGCAGTTATTCGTGAAAATCTGCTTACTAAATGACATTTATTATTATTTTTCGGCAGTTGAGTAGCAGTAGTAAGATATTTTTGTACCTCTATAGGAGATAAATACGATAAAATCACACCTTCTGTATTTGCAAGTTTTAATTCACACAATTGTGTTCTGCTGTGAAAATCTGATCGATGTTTCCATGAACTTTTACCTTGCACACAATAGACAAAAACTGCGTCACAAAGTTTCTTGCGTAAAATGATTTTTATAACTTCAGTATGTCCTGTGTGCAACGGATCGAATGAACCGAGGAAATATCCTAAGTTTTTGATACTTGCGAGATCATTTTCTGTCATTTTTTCCAAAAAAGTCATTTGTATTTTTCTAAAAATCTATAATATTAACCAAATAGTAGCATCTTTGTGTCATAATAATTATTGTTATGAAATATAGTACATTAAGAAACTTCTTACTGCTATTAATTTGTGGATTTGCAATTTGCAATTTCATAGAAATCTCTATTGCTTCAGAATATAACGGAAATACCTACACGACAGGCATGACTGATGGATCATCTTATGGTACCGGATATGGAGATATGAACAGCATGATGCAAAATAACGGGATGATGAATAACAATTTTAATGGCAATATGATGAACGGTAATATGAGTAACGGCATGATGATGGGAGACAATGGTTTTAACAACGGAAATATAAGGCACAGAGTACGATCTATTGTTGATAACATTTTAAATCTTAATCAGGGAAGAAGTATGTCTGGCGTCAATGGTTATAATAATGGTAATAATCAATATTATGGCAATGGTGGAAATAACAGTTACGGCAATAATAGCAATTACCAAAATCAAAATCAGAATCAATATGATGGTTACAACAGTTACAATAATAATTACAATAATAATTATCAAAACGGGAATAATAATGGGTACGGGGACAGCAATAATCCATATCAGCAGCAGCAAAATCAATATGGAATGAACAATAACGGTAACGGAGGTTATGGGAATTACGGCAATTATGGTAATAATAACGGCAGCGGATACAATAACAACGATAATAACAATGGATATCAGTCGGGAAGTAGTGCAAATTTAGTAGCAGAAAACCAAGAATTGAACCAAAAAATCGAGAAAACCATAAGCGAACTTAATGATTTAAAGAAGAATATCAATCGAAATTTTGCTCAAAATCAACGAAAAAGAAGCAATGTCAGAGATAATGACAACAATAGAAATGCAGGTCAAAGATTGGATGATGAACAAAGTTCAACAAACAAAAAGTCAGTGGCTTCTGTTTCAGGATCACATAAAAAATCCGGTTGGAAAAAAGGCGGAAGATCAAAATACGGTAGTAAGAAAATATTTACTGTGAAAAATATAGATACGCGAAATATGACTAATTCTTTCTTGCGTTCAGGAAAAAGTTCGGTGCGTTCTGCGAGAGCTGCTTACAACTCCACACAATATTATCCTTATTCAATAAAATCATACGCGTCATCGAAATCAAGTATTGCCAGTCGTAGTAGCAGTGGAACAAAAGGGTATACATATAAAATAAAGTCGTACGCAGAAAACGCAAATAGCAATGCTGCTACCGATATCCCAATAAAAAGCGATGCAAAAAGGACATATACGGTAAAAAAGAACGTTTTGTATTTCTCTAATAACGGAAATTGCCCGGGAAAAAGCTGTGGATAATAACGAAAGAACTATTAACTCTTTTTTTTAGTAGGAAAAAGTCCGGGTTTTGGGGTGATTATGAGGTGGTATACGAAATTATAGAATTCAATTTTTGGGTTCAAAATAAAGAATCCAAGTTTAGAGTTATCAACTCCTGTAGGAGCATTGCGGTAATAACACGATATCAGTAGTTTTTCTTCACCATCTTTGTTGCAAACCAGATCGGGATATATGGATGCGACTTGGCTTTTTGTG
>CAJOEB010000066.1:5364-7624 GCA_905233775.1 uncultured Alphaproteobacteria bacterium
AATATACTGAACGGCCAAGGATTAAACATTGTGTTTGTATGAAACAAATTGAGACAACTGACGTAAGATATTCTCGCGAGATCATTAACGGTCAATTGTTTATCTGATTTTGTATTGCTGATATGCTGAACCATACTGGCAGCAAGATAAGCCGAACTCCTTAATTTATTTTTCAGTTCATAAAAATGATAATGGTCACATAAGAAGAAAAGAAGACTAATGAGGATTGGAATAGAAAATGCGAACTCAATAAGGATACCGCCGTGATTATTGATACAAAATTTCTTGAGGTTAAAAGCTTTTTGCAGAAATTTACTGCAATAAACTTGATTAAATACACATATAGAGACTTTGGAAATTAAATGCCGAAAATTTGTGCATATTTTTGAAAGAAAAATGAATTCTGATGAACGTATGTAATCAATTTCTTTCGTAAATTTATGTACTACCCCCCCCCGTGGGTATTATTAGAGAGCGATTTAATCGTTTTATTCATAAAAAACGTCCTTAACTAATATAAATTAATAATATAATGTAACAGAATTAATGTAACACACATGTTATAGACAAATAGTTAATAAAAAGATAGTAAATTATATATTTTATCATTATCATATGGAAGCTATGTATAGAAGCTATTTATAGATAATATGCTGTGTTACGAAATTTACAGAAGCAAATTTTGTTCTTTTTGTATGTATTTCACTTAGAATAAGTATTATTGGGAATATTTACCACAACAAAACAATATCTAATACAAATTACTCATTTTTCACAGGAAAAAGTCCGGGTTTGGGCGTAATAACCGGAGAATACTCAAATAAATAAGCATGTTGACCTGATGCCCATCCTCCTTTGTGCTTTGGTTCTAATATAAATAATCCAAGTTTGTTTTTTACAGTTGCATATGCCGATTTATAAGAAGCAGCTATCTGCAATCGTTCTTCTCCAATTGTATCGCAAATTAAATCTGGACTAATAGATCGTACTTCGTCTTTGCTTATTTCTCTAGTTTCTGCAAAGTATTTATCCATTGTATTTGGAGATGTGCCATAAGTGGTGGACCAACAATTTTGAAACAGATAATTACCATTATTTAATTTTTTTACGTAATTAAAACCTATGCTGAAATATATGCCTAATGGATATGGATCGAACATTGCGTTTGTGTGAAATAGATTTAGGCAACAGGCATAAGTTATTCTTCTTAAATCATTTACTGTTAGTTGTTTATCAATTCGTGTATTAGTTAATTGCTGAACCATACTGGCAGCGAGATAAGCTGATGATTTTAATTTGTTTTTCAATTCATAAAAACGATAATGGTCACAAACAAAGAAAAGAAGACTAATGAGGATTGGAATAGAAAATGCGAACTCAATAAGGATGCCTCCAAATATCGAATAACGCAGAAAACTAAATATACTATTGCGTAATTTTCGCCGAGATTTGTTAACCTTTATAATTGGTAAATTATTGGATTTACCCCCCCCCGTCAACTTTTGATTGACGTAAATTATTTAATCAAAACATCTTAAAAACTCCTTATCTCCTTTTACATTTTTACATAACATACTTACATAACATATAACCAGTAAAAAAAAGTTATACTTATGCAACCAAAAACTAAATACAAACAATAGCTGAAATCTGTCTTCCGCAAATACCATCTGAATTTTTATTCGCAAACCGATAACTGAAGTAATTGTTGCAATTTTTGTACGTATCGATATCAATAGTTTCTATATTTGCTTCTGTTATACCGGATTTCAGCAATCTTTGTCGGCAAAATTTCGGTAAATCAAAGTGCAAACGCATATTTATAAGACAAAAACAATCTCCGCTGCCTGAAAAATTTCTTTTAAAATCGTCATCGATTTCATAACTGTTTCTGCCAATACAAGGGCCAATCGCTGCAACAATATTTTGTGGTTCGCATCCCAAATTTCGCATGGATTTGATAGTTGCTTCGATTACGCCGCCAACAGCTCCGCGCCAACCTGCATGTGCTGCTCCTACAACAGATTGCACAGGATCAAAAAACAAAATCGGTGCACAATCTGCTGTCAAAATACCTATAGCAATGTTTTTTTCTTTTGTAACCATTGCATCTGCTTCAATTCCGCTTTCTGTTTCTTTCGAAACTTCAATGCATATGTTACTATGTATTTGTTTTAGAGTAATAAGCTTAGAGACAGGATTTAATCCGCCAAGATATTCCTTTGCTATATCAAGATTTGCACTGACATTCTCCAAGGAA
>CAJOEB010000067.1 GCA_905233775.1 uncultured Alphaproteobacteria bacterium
CTACCTTTTTGCATTTGCCGACCACTCAGGATCTATTGCCTCAAGAGGAGTTGCAACTTCATGCTTATTATATCCTGTTATATCAACGCTGAAAATTTTGTTCTTCTTATTGTAATCTTGATGCGAGAACATAACCACACGTCCATTTGGCGACCAAGTTGGCCCTTCTACTAAATTTCCGGATGCGAGCATTCTTTCACCTGTGCCATCAGGACGTATAACCCCTATATAAAATCCGCCGGCACCAAATTTCGTGAACGCAATCCAATCCCCTCTTGGCGACCACACCGGAGTAGCATATCGTCCGCGCGAAAATGACAAACGACGCACGTTTGAACCATCCGCATCCATGATATACAGCTGCTGAGCGCCACCTCTGTCGGAATTGAACACGATATATTTTCCGTCAGGCGAATAGCAAGGGGATGTATCAATACAGCGACCTTTGGTCAAACGAGTAATCCGTCTGCTGTTTAAATCCATGGTGTATATTGACGATGCTCCACGTTCAGACAAGCTGAAAATCAATTTACTTCCGTCCGGAGAATATCTTGGCGCATAACTCATTCCTTTAAAGTGAGAGATTAATTCCGTGCGACCATTACCTAAATTGTATCGATATACGCTTGCGGATATAGGTACTCGACGCCCGTTGACCGTCTTTTCGCGATATGTAAAGTATGCGCATTCCGCACCATTTGGAGATAAACGAGGTGTAAGAATTATAGAATTGCCGTTTGTAAGATAGCGATGGTTATAACCATCTTGATCCATCATCGCAAGCCTGTAGATTTTCCCGAGTTTTGTGCTCTTATTAACAGAAACGTATAGGAATTTTGTATCAAAATATCCTTTTTCGCCCGTAATTCGTTCGTATATGCTGTTTGCTGCAAGATGCGCGATTTTCCGCCAGTCTGTGCTACTACCCGTTGCCGAAAACACTCCGACTTGTGTTTCTGAAAATACGTCATACAAAGCGAATTCAAGTTTCAATTCTCCGCCTTGGCTTCTCACTTCTATATTAACAAGATACTGAGCATTTATCGTTTTCCATAGCTGAAATTTCGGTTGATCTTGCTTCCCTTTCAAATTCTGCATAAACGCTTTCTCAGGGACTATTCGAAACAAATATGTACTTTGAAGATCGTTATTGATGACTTTTTCAATTCGCAACTTCAGCGATGAATTCGCAACATCAAATACATTAAGTGCAATAGAAATCGGTTTCATTACGCCTTTGTTGATATTAACTACAACGTCAGCATTCACAAAACTGAAAATAAAGCAAAGCAATACCGCTGCTATTTTTATTTTTCTTAATATTTTTCCTAATATAAATGATAATGACATAGATATAGATAATGACATAACTTTTTCACTCCCCCAATGCTTCTTTCAAATTAAAACGCAAAGTAATTTCTCTAAACAAATCCAATTTTTCTCTAGGAATACTCAACGGACTTGCTTGTAAGATCGCTCTTCTAGCACTGTCTGCCGCTGCCCTAAATACATGATCCGTCGCATATCTTTTCTCATCCACAATTTTTATACTGGATGGAATAACTTCCCCATTATCGCCCAGTTCTATGTGAATTTCTATAATAATATTTTCTGCGTCACGCACTCCGGACGGAACAATCCAATGAGGATATATTTGCGAACTGACCATTTCATAATCGCCTTCGGATATACCTGCACCAGAGCCAAAAGCCCCGGCTCCGTTTCCTTTTCTGCCAAGTCCTGAACCTTTTACGGAAAGTTTTTCATTATTTGATGTCAGCATTTCATCAAAAGCCGCATCTCGTTTTCGTTTTTCCTCTTTAGAGGCTAATTCTTGCATTTTTCTGCGATAATCTTTTCGCTTTTTGGCTTTTTCCGCTTTTTTTATAACATCCATCAGAGCTTTTTTGTTGCGTTTCCTCTTTTTTTTCGGAAGTTTCGTTTCTTTTTTCTCTTCTTTTGGCGTTTCCTTCTTCGTTTCTTCTTCTTTCGGAACAGGTTCTTCGTTGATTTTCGCTTCTTCTGAAGCTTTTGTTTCTTCTATCTTTTGAGGTTCTGGTTCTTCTTGTCTCTCCTCAACTTTTTCTTCAATTTGTTCTTCCGGAATATCTTTTTCCGCTTCAGGAATGGCTCCCTCAGGTACTTCCGGGATATTTCGCTCTGTTGGTTCCTCTTCTACTATTCTATCGATCTTTTCTATTTCTTTTATCTCTTTCGGCTCTTCATCTACAGGCTCCACATGATCAACATGCTCAGGAGTAACCATAGGATCAGGAATAACGTGAGAAGGAGCATTTGCCATTGCCTCCCGAAATTCCCCTTCACCGGCAAGCTCTATATCCACAAGCAGATTAGGTTCTTTTTTCGGCATAAACGTCGATATCACCGTGAAAAAGAGCAAAGCAAGATGCAGTCCGATAGAATATGCGGCAGATCTTGTAATCGAGATTTTACCTTCCTTGCGACGCATATGCGGAACGCTCCTTCTTAGGCAACTCCGTCACAAGAACGACTTTTTTTAATCCGGCACTACTGATCCGTCCCATAACTTCCATTATTTTTCCGTATGAGAGAGAACGATCGCCGCGAACAAATATTTTCGTATCTTTTGCGTTTTCCTTTTCTTGCGTGATTGCTAAAAGTTTATCGGGAATTGTATCAGCACTGACTTCAATATCTCCTATGAAAACCTGTCCATCACTATTAATATGCACAACAATGGGCGTATCGTTTTCAGTAACGTTAGGAGCATTCGCCGATGGCAGATTTACTTTAACTCCAACAGTAAGGAATGGCGCTGTAACCATAAAGATCACGAGCAAAACTAACATAACGTCGATCATTGGCGTAACGTTCATTTCGCTCATTGGTACGAGTTTGGATTTTCTTCCTCTTGCGGTTCGTTTTAATGCCATAGTTTTAAGCTGCACCCTGTTGTTGCTGTTGTTGATCTGAATCTTCTAATTGGCGTGATACAATTGCTGAAAACTCATCGATAAATGCTTCCATGCGACTTTGTAACCGATTTATATCACCTGATATTTTGTTATACGCAACGACAGCAGGTATTGTAACGATTAATCCGAGAGCGGTAGCAAACAACGCCTCAGCAATTCCAGGAGCCACTGATGTCAAGCTGGTATTTTGATCCAATCCGATTGCTTCAAAGCTGTTCATAATTCCCCAAACAGTACCAAACAATCCAACAAACGGCGCAGTTGAACCGACAGTAGCCAAAAATCCGATATGCTGCTCTAAATAGTCGATTTCTCTTCCGATAGTCACTCGCATAACGCTTTCCATACGTTCGATCAATGCTTGCGCACTAATTGTTGATCTTATTTTCGTTCTTGAACGACGCCATTCTTTCATTCCGGCAATAAAAACAGCGATGAAAGGATTATCTCCACGATCGGATATATCGTCATAAAAAGATTCAAGTGAACTGCAATTCCAAAACGCTTCTTCAAAGCGATCAGCTTTTTCTTTTAACTTACGTAAATAAGATGCCTTTGCGAAAATTATCGTCCAACTCCAAAAAGAACACGCAATTAACAACAAAATCACTAATTTCACAAGAAACGACGCTTGCGCAAATAACGCAAACATCGATAAGTCGCCATGAGCTGCGGGCATTGCCGTGCTTGCGTCTGCTGCAACTTTGACGATATTAATTGCTTCCTCTGCTCCGTTCATAATCATTCTCCATCATATAAATCAAACACAGGCGTGTTTTTCGGTACCGCTCCGAGATATTTATACCCCTCTTGCGTTAAAATCCGTCCGCGTGCTGTTCGCTGAATAAGTCCCTTTTGCAAAATATACGGCTCGATTATCTCTTCTATCGTGTCTCTCTTTTCAGATAATACCGCTGCTAAAGTATCTACTCCGACAGGACCACCATTGTAAAAATCAAGAATGCATTTTAAATAACGCATGTCCATTGAGTCAAGACCTTGCGGATCAACATCAAGCTTTTTCAACGCAATATCAGCGACTTTTATATCGATAGTATCTATATTTGTGA
This sequence comes from uncultured Alphaproteobacteria bacterium, assembly GCA_905233775.1. GTDB lineage: Bacteria > Pseudomonadota > Alphaproteobacteria > UBA3830 > UBA3830 > BNWE01. The sequence continues at coordinate 4,028 of CAJOEB010000067.1, forward strand.
CGATCGCAAAATCTCTCACGCGCTTAAGAAGACGCACAGCTATTCTCGGCGTACCTCTGGATCTTCTTGCGATTTCCTCCGCTCCATCTTCTGTAATTGCGATCCCAAGTAATTGCGCATTTTTCATAACAATTGTCTGCAGTTCTTTTTGATTGTAAAACTCCAGTCGGACAGGTATACCAAAACGATCTCGCAAAGGAGAGCTCAACAGTCCCGCGCGAGTTGTAGCACCGACCAAAGTAAAATGAGCCAGATCTACACGAATTGAACGCGCTGCCGCTCCTTCACCAATCATCAAATCCAACTGAAAATCCTCCATCGCCGGATACAAAACTTCCTCAACAACGTGATTTATTCTGTGAATTTCATCGATAAATAAAACATCGCGTTCTTGAAGATTAGTTAAAATCGCAGCAAGATCTCCCGGTTTTGCTAAAATCGGTCCTGATGTCGCTTTAAAACCGACGCCAAGTTCCTTCGATATTATTTGCGACAAAGTTGTTTTGCCCAATCCCGGAGGTCCGGAAAACAACACATGATCCATCGTGATTTTTCTTTTTTTCGCCGATTCTATGAATACCTTAAGATTTTCTTTTGCTGCTTCTTGCCCGATAAAATCGCGTAAACATGTAGGACGAAGTGAATATTCGGCGTTTTCTAATTCTTGTTCTTCCGGATTTAAATTTTGATTGTCACGAGTATCTTTGCTCTCTTTATTTTCTTTATTCTCTTTATTACTTTTGTTGTTGTTCTTCTTCTTGCTCATATACTTTTATCCTTATTTTTATCCCCCGGATGATATTTTACTCAAAACTTGCCGTAAAAGTGTATCAAATTTGGCATCATCAGTAATTTTCATCGGCGATATTATCCTATAAATATCTGATTTTTGATACCCGAGATTTACAAGCGCAGACACAACATCATTAACTACACTTGATCCCATCATTTGATTATTTATTTGTTGCGCGGGAACATAAGCCGCCATTATATCTGCTTTACCTACAACTTTTTCTTTCAATTCCGAAATAATTCTGGATGCGATTTTTGCTCCTACTCCGTCGGCTCGTATAAACATATCTTTGTCGCCCGACAAGAATGCGTTGTATATCTCATCGTCAGACAAAGCCGACAGAATTGCCATAGCTGCTTTTCCTCCGACACCCTGCACAGATGTCAGTTTATTGAACCAAAAT
>CAJOEB010000068.1 GCA_905233775.1 uncultured Alphaproteobacteria bacterium
CCCATAAATGATACAGGAACGAAAACAGCACACAACACCAACACAATAGCTATAATCGCACCTGAAACTTCATCCATGGCCTTTATAGTCGCTTCACGAGCAGGAAGTTTTTCCGTTCGCATAATTCTTTCAACGTTCTCGATAACAACAATCGCATCATCGACAACAATTCCGATTGCAAGAACCAATCCGAACAATGTCAACGTATTAATCGAGAAACCAAACACCATCATTCCGGCAAACGCGCCGATAATAGACACAGGAACAGCAAGAAGAGGAATAAATGTTGCTCGCAAGTTTTTGAGGAATAGTAGAATAACCAAGAATACAAGTACAAACGCCTCAAATAAGGTCTTTACAACTTCTTTTATGGAATTTTTCACGAACCCACTGGTTTCAAATACTACAGTATGCTTGATGCCTCTAGGAAAAGCTTCCGATAGCTCTTTTAATTTAGCTCCCACTCTTTCAGCAGTTGCCAAAGCATTCGCTCCCGGAGAAAGCGAGACCATCATAGGAACAGCTTCATATTTTCCGTGTCGCGCAATCACATCATAGCTTTGCGCTCCAAGTTCGACATCAGCTACATCTTTTAACTTTAACGCCGTACCATCTGAGTTCGCTCGCAAAATGATATTCTCAAATTGTTCGACTGTAGAATATCTGCCTTGAGCTATGATCATATAGCTACGATCAACTTTTGTTGTCAGAGGTTTTTGACCAACAACACCAGCCGCTCGCTGCATATTCTGCGATGATATAGCCGCAGCAACTTCACTTGTACTTATTCCTAACTTTGCAAGCTTATCAGGCTTCAACCAAATACGCATCGAATAATCATTTCCGCCCATTAACGAAACATCGCCGACCCCCTCAACTCTCTTCAGCTCATCAACGACATTCAAAAGTGCGTAGTTTCCGACATACGTTGAGTTATAACGAGGATCTTCAGAATATAGAGCTACAACCTGCAATATTGACGACGATCTTTTCTGAACTGTAACACCGTATTTCCTGACATCTTCAGGTAACGTATTCATAACCATTTGTACTCGGTTATTGACATTCACCATAGCCTTTTGAGAATCCGCTCCAACCTTAAACACTACCGTTGTTGTCGACTTTCCGCTACTTGACGCAACGGAGTTCATATAAATCATATCTTCAACACCGTTTATCGCTTGTTCAATAGGAGCTTGTACAGTTTCAGAAACTACCTCTGGACTTGCTCCAGGATAATTCGCTTCAACAAACACAGAAGGAGGTGTAAGGTCAGGATATTGTTCGACCGGTAGATTTAGTATAGAAACAGCTCCTGCAATAACAATCATCAAAGACACAACAGAAGCAAAAATAGGTCTGTCTATAAAGAAACGAGAAAACATCTTATAGCTCCCTCTCTGTTAAAAGGCTTGTTTATTTGGACTCTTCTGGCGCTGTAGCCTTGGTAACAGCATTTACTTTTTCTCCCGGGCGTACTTTTGAAATTCCCTCAAAAATAACTGTTTCGCCTTCATTTAATCCCTCATTGATAATTCCGTTGTTTCCGACTAATTCTGCTTTTACAGGACGAACTTCCACGCTCTTATCATCTCTGACAACGTAAACAACATGACCAAGCGACGTTGAAATAAGCGCAGATGCCGGAACAACAATCGCGTCATTATATTCCGCACCAACGATTTTTACGCGAACAAACTGCCCAGGCAACAGAATCCTTTGTTTTTCATCACTTGGAATTTCAGCTTTAATTGATACACTGGAAGTTAAATTATCCTCAGTGCTATCTATAAAAATTATCTTACCATCCTTAGGATATTTCGTGCCATCAGACATTATCACTTCGATTTTGAACTTATCAAACTTCGGCATTTGTACTTTTCCGGATGATTTACCCTTCGCAAGAGTATTCCAAAGAGAACCTGGCAGCGAAAATACAGCATGTAAAGGGCAAATTTGCACCATGGAGGTTAATAGACTCGATTCCGCATTTGCCGTTACCAGATTTCCGACCGACTGCTCCTCTTTTCTCACAATACCCGAAATAGGAGCCTTAACTTCCGTATATCCGAGATTGATTTCAGCTTCTCTAACAGAGCCTTCCGCAACTTTCAGATTAGCTTGCGCCCGCTCATATGCAGACAAAGAATCATCATGATCTTTCTGACTGATAGCCCCTGCCCTATGCAATTTTTTCATACGCTCATAATCACGAGTTGTCCGTCTTACCTCTGATTCAGCTTGAGCCAAAGCTCCGCGAGCCCGAGTAAGCGCTGCTTCATACTGCTCCGGATCGATTTCGAATAATTTCTCGCCCTGTTTTACAAATTGCCCTTCACTAAATGTCCTTGATTTTAAGATACCACTGACTTGTGCACGAACTTGTATCTCCAAAGAACCTGTAATTTTCGCCGGAACCTCCATTTGAAACGGAACATCTTTCTTCTCAGCTTTTACAATGCCTACAGCTTGCAAAGGAGCTTGTTGCGCCTGTTTTTTTTCTTTACAACCTGAAAACAATAATAAAACTGACAATGAAACAGCTGAAGCAGCTAAAAACGCGGAGCATTTTGGAATATACATAAAAACCCTCGCACAATAAATATGAAAAAAAGTATTATTAACTAATAAACTAGTAATTATTATATGTTAACGAAAATTAAGTCAATTAATTTTTAGTTAATTTTTCGCACAATTCGCATAACGATTATATAATCGCATAATACCGTATAATTATTATAGAGCCATAACTATTTACTATAATTAATAAGTAACATAACCATTGATAATTATTATCAACATAATCAAAATAGTCTCATTACAAAAAACAAAAATACTTTATTAAGTTAACAAAATTAAACTAACAAATATCTTATCAATTAACTTACTAATAAAACTAAAACTCCCAATACATTAAAGTTTAAAATTATATAAATTTTAGTTTTGTTTAATACAAATAAACAATATTTTTAAATAAGACACATAATTATTTTTTCAAAAAAGCATTATATTATTACTATATCAAAAAAATCTTTTAAAGATTGTTGGCTTTTTCTGAAGACTATAATACAAGTAATGCGCTATATGCAAAGTGGAGGTAATTTAATGAAAACAACCAATATTAAGCGTAATTTTATTATTATATGTTCAAGTTTTATAATAACTTTATCAGTTTTTTCAAATTTAAATGCATCACATACACCTTTTGATAGTCATATAGATGAACCTATACTATCAAGACCTTTGCCGAAATATCCATTACCTAATCCATATACAGGTTCACCTGCGACAATAAGATTACTGAGCACGGCAACACAAGCAGCAATTGTTATCGGAGCAGAAATACAAGCATCCTTATTTAGTCCGTCAAAAAAACCTGAAAATTTTCAATTAATAACAAAACAGCAAGCAACACAACAACAATCTTTCCAACACAATTTTGCACTTGATACACCTCGAGTAGAAAGACAGGAAAAAACAACATCATCAATAGGACAACCTACTCTATTATCTCTGTCTTTAGGAATTACCTCTCCCCATGAGAAAGAAACAAGAAATTCGGATAATAGTGTAATAATCCATAAACCAGATGACACTACTCCAGACACTCATTTCCAATCAACTCATTTTCAATCAGCAGCACAATCCGGTATCGCGACTATATCGTATCCGTGTAAACCTGATACCACTTCTCTTTCTTCTTCAATAAAACCAACTTCTTCAACGAACCAAAGTCTTACTACCACAGAGAAAGTAACCGCAGAAAAAGCAACTATATCAGCAAAAACACAGCCACAAAAAAATTTAGCATTTTCCAGCTGCTCGACACCTCCTCCTGGATCAATTCCTTCCGAAAGCATAGATCCTTCAGAAGAAGCAGAATACCAATTACTTATTACAAGATTAAAAACAAATACGGAATTTGACCATTCTCATCCACCGTTACCACCACTTATTGACCAAAGCAAACAAACATCATCAGCTTTTTTCTCTCCGAAAAGACAGCAAGATCATATATCACACGATCAAATGCCACCAACTCCTGTTGCGAAACGTACTCGCCCATTATTGAAAGATATAAAACCGATTGCGTTTGATAATGATTTTTCTAATTCATCATTGTCTTTACCAACATATTCACAACCAACAGGAAGTTGTTCAACTCCTCCGCCTGGATCTGCTATGCCTGATATATCAGATATTGACTTTTCGGTTTTTTCTATTCCTTCATCTTCGACGTCTCAAATGATGGTAACAACGCCAGAAAGACATAAAACATCATCGACATCATCGTACCAGGTTCCACCAACTCCTGTTGCGAAGCGTACAAACCCCTTACTACACCATAATAAAAAAGAAAAACCAGCAGAAAGTCGCAGTTCGTTTCATTCATCATTTGATCAATCAGATATTGATGAAGACTCATTTCTACTTGGAGAAACTAAGAAAAAACATCAGTCAGCAACAACTGTTCTTCATTCTGAACCATCAATATATGACACCATGGATAAAACAAGTCCGGAATATATAGAACATATGCGTTTCTTACGCAGAATATATCTCAATCATCCAGCATTCGCTTTTACTCGAAAAATGGAAGAGGAAAAGAGAAAAGCAAAAGAAGCCCAACTAGCAAAAATAAAGCAGCAAGAGAATCAACGACGTGAAGAAGCTATACGCCGTCAACAAGAAGCAGAGCAAAAAATATTATCAGAATATGAGCAAAATCGTTTGTTAAGTATTCATATAAATGAATTGTCATCTGCTAATCGCGTTGAAGATATTATAAAAGAGATGCATGCAAGAGAATATCTTAATAACGATGGGAATATAGGACAAGAATTCCTAAAATTACTACCTGATATGCAAGAATTCATATTGCAACATACATTATCTGCATTATCAAAAATGAAACGTTATGAACAAGTTTTAGGAATAATCGAAACGCTAATACACCTTAGTACAACAAAACAGTTGACATATACACGATTATTTAGTGATATGCAACAAACTGTTATTTACCATGAAACATTTGCATTATCTAATATCGGAAATCACGATAAATCCTTAGAAATAATGCGAAATCTCGGATATCTTGATGAAAATGGAAATCCAGGTCGAGAATTCTTAATAGTAGCTGGAAATGGCAGAATGCTTTTGAGTATAATGCATGCATTATCCGGTAA
>CAJOEB010000069.1 GCA_905233775.1 uncultured Alphaproteobacteria bacterium
CCTTATTGATGACCGGTTCCTATATTCCAGCACGTCGAATGTCTTCTCTTGTGGCGATTGGGAATATTCTGCGGTCAAATACATGTTCGCCCCAACCCCTTGCGTGAAGAAGATGAACTTTTCAATACATAATCTGGCAGAGAAAGGCATATAATAATATGCTATATTACTAAGAAGTTGTATGAAGAAAAAAAACTTACTATATTTAGAGTCGAGACGAAAAGTCAACTTTTCTAGTTTAGATAACATATTGTCTAAAAAAAAGCAACATGATAATATAAATGAGAAGAGGTAGGGAGAGGGTTATGAAAAAAATATTGGTTATTATAGCTGCAGTAGGCATATTTGGAGGAAGTGCAGGTATGAATAGTGATGATATAGATTGGTGCAGTGTTGCCGCAAAAACACAAACGACAAGTTTGGAAAATCCGCCATGTTCTTCAGCAATCAAATTTTTAGAAGGAAATCCTTCAGTTGATTGGGGGGATATTGAGCAAAGTGCATTAGACGGTGAACCTGTTTCTCAGTATTGTATGGCGTTAAAGTGTGATTCTTTGGCAAAAATTCGTTATAACGGAGAAAGAAAAAAGCTCCGTCGATCTGAAATTATGTTTCTTTTGTTATCTTCTAAAAAAGGAAACTACGAAAAGGCCAATGTTGCATTGACTCCTTTGTTATCTTCTGAAATAGAAGTTGACTTAGAAGATGTTAAGCAAATGAATCTCATAGTTGATCAAATACTAGCAACTATTGACAAGGGCAAGTAAATGGAAAGGTTACGCTTATTGATAAAGTTTATTACATTTGTTGTATTTTTCTCTATATATTGTGATGCGTGTTTTTCCGCGGAGATGCCTAAGTATTTATCCGAACCATTGTGGAAAAGTTATATCAGTACATGGCTGGATAAGCGGGAGACTGTAATTGAGTATGATCTTCATGAAAGAATGGCATATAGAGTAACTTTAGCAAAAGATCGAGACCTTCCTAGCATTGGATATTCTAATGTTGCTTCTTTTTCATTATCTGTACAAAATATAGATGGTTGGCATCATACAGTCTTACCGTTTATTATATCAAGTTGTGATATTCCTGTTGAAACTAATTCAACCGCATTTTATTGGCAGAAATCGGGTCCAGATTTTCCAGTCATTTCTGTCAGTAGGCTTTTTCAAGATAATCCATTATACGGACATTCCGTTGCTGAAAGTACTTTGGATTTTTTACGCGATTTAGAGAAAGCTCAAAACAGGTAAATATGGTGTGGAGAATTGGGCGCTTAATTTAGCTGTTCAACTGGTTGAAAATAGAATTAAATCTGATAGTTATCTTTCTCATTTGATAAATCCTGTAGGCGCAGAAATGGGGAAAGAAAGTGATATACTCAGAAGTGTACTGCATTGTGAGCAGGTCATTTTAAACAAGATTTTGCAAGATGATAGGTTTTTGTGTATAGGTTGAAGGATTGTTTCAGGAAAGAAATCCTCGCCATGGATTTAGGGATAGTTTCATATAACGATATGTGTCCTAAGTGTTTTTCAACTTGTAGTCATAGAAAATGTGATCTCCTGAACCGTTTTAATGATGCTTTTTCTAAGTTAGGATATACAGGAAAGCCAGTTACTAATGAAAAATTTAGGATACTGATTTCATCTTGGGAGGCGTATAAAATTCCTGAAACAGGATATATGACAGGAACAGGTACTAATTCAGGTTTGTGTGCAAGTGAGAATATTTTTCAATTTAAGAATGCTGGAATACTAGTTTCTAGAGAGAATATAAAAAAAATTGATGAAATTAGAAGGAAGAAATGTGAAGAGATAGATATCTTATTTAAACAAATAGAAACAGTTTCAGGTATCAAGGCTCAATCTAAATCACGAATAATAGATTTAGATTACTCTGAAAGAGTGGAAGCTATTAAAAAGTCACTTGCATCGAGCAAAAAGGATAAACCTCTACCTCCTAATTGCAAACCTGAGGAGCCGTTGTACAAAACAATTAAAGCTGAAAATGATCATTTGGCTATGGTACGAGAGTTTGTAAACAGTACATTGGAGCAAATTCGTAAGAAGTTGGAAGAATTATCTAAAATTGGATACTTTCAATAATAAGTGTTCTTCTAAATAAGGCCTGTTTAATTTTGTGTGTTTTTTTGCTTTTCTGTTACTCTATGTTGTGTTTTGTATAGGGAAAACTATATTTTGACCTTCTAGTTAGTTATTTGGCAAACTTCCATTTTTAAACAGAAGATCGCAGAGTTGAAGTTTTTCAACAAAACAACAAATTATATAATTCAACGAATTATAATTAATATAGATTCTCTATTAGATTAGAGAGGATAATTTCAGAGATTAGTTGAGACTATAAAAAGTTTTTGTAAATTCCACTTTCACTCTCACACAATGATCTCTGATTTTTGTAATCTATCGGAGGAAATAATCATGAGTTGCGAATAGATTATACCTAGTTGTAGATCTTATGAAGTTGACGAAATACCGAAGACAAAATGCATTTTCGCATGGATTTGTTCCTAATAACTTTCCACAAGCATCGGTAAAAACTTCCAATGGAGTCGGTTGTTTGTATAAATTAACTTTCAGATTGTTTCTGATATTCCAAAATTGTTCATTTCCAGAATCAATTATTAGCGAGGGGAATGGCGGCTTCTTTTGGGGAATAGAACAAAGTCAAATCAACAAATTTTCCTTCTGAAAAAACATGTTCGATGCGTGGATAGCATTTTTGAAGAACCATAAGGAATTGTGTGATTTAAAATATCTAGGAGAGCTCGAGATTGATTTAAGAGCGATAATTGAATTTGATTTGGTTGATTTTATTATAACAGCCAATAGGCTTTTAGGAACAATCCGAACCATTAAGAACAGAAATAGAACAAAGCAAAGATGGCTGAATGCAAAAGATGCGTAATATAAACATATTAGATCAATAATGCGATTATATATCAACACTGAATAACAGATTTTTCGATGCTATTACGAGAATTTTGAATTACTCTGTTTGTTACAGATGGATTTTTGGAACAGCGCAAAAATTAGTAATGGATTTTTCTTCAAAACTACTGGAAATTTAGGTAGTTTTTGAATATTTTGAATATTATGACTGACATAAATAATGACATTAAAATGACTAATTTGCCCATATCTAATAGAACAATTAACAAACTCATACGAAATTGAAAGAAATAAGTATGCGTAAAAAAAATAATTCAGCAAATGTTGATAATAATTGAGAGGTTAATAATTATAAGTATTACAAAGATTGTTCTAATTGTACACGCCTCCTCTGAGTAATTATAAGCCAGAACAGCAAAAAATTAAACAACAAAAGGAATAATTAACGTTCCCACATCTCAAATTGTAAGATTTAAGATCGGGAAAAAAGACGTTGTAAAATAAACTGAAAAATTACAATTATTAATTCTGAAAAGTCATTATATTTACAATTATAAGTTGTATCTCTTTCAGAAATTATTCTATAATTTTTCATATATATTTTAAAGGAGAATATTCATGAGAATTATAACATGTATTTTTTGTTTTATTTTATGGTTTAGCACTTCTTTAGGAATGCAATTTCCAAGCGAAGATATATCTCATAGTGTAACAGGAGATAAATATATTTTAACAGCGTTCAAGAGTCATACTGATCCAGACATCGTTACTACAATGATTCGTAATACATCTACAGATGAAGTACTAGATAATGTAAGTCTTAACATTGAAACATTATCATCTGATTTTACAAAACTTACTAACGAAGGTCATTTTAGTTGGATAGAAATACAAAGGAAACAAAATGGGGAAACTGTATTCCATATAAAAGACAAATTTGCAGAGGGCATTCAAGCTGATAGTTGGAATTTGATGTTCGATGGTTATTCAATCATCTATTCAGGAGATTTTCCTCCTCCTATTCAAGCTAATAATGTTAATTTTTTGTAGGCAATATAATACAAATGAAAAAAGGGAGGCATTATTTCCTCCCTTATTATATGTTTTGTTAGTGGTTTCGTGTAAGTGTACCCTCAAGAAATTGAATTTGTTTATCTGCTCCAAAAGAAGCCATAAGAGCTGATACCATTTGTTCTGTAGTCATATCGTAACTCAACTTAATTGGAGCATTTAATTGAATGCCATTATAGTTAAAGCATTCTATATTAATGGAACGTGCTCTTATAAAACCATCTAAAATGACTTTTTCATCTGATGGAATCTGCATTACCTCAACAGGTGGGACAGTTTGCACCACAAACATTTTTACTGGAATTTGCTGCTGAGTTCCGGACTCTTGCTGAGCCGAATCCATTGCGCTAATCCCTGAAAATAATGACACTGTTGCACACAAAACTAATGCTATTCTTTTCATCTTAAACCTCACTTTCATTTCTAAAAGAATAAACACAAATTGTACAGAGACAACATAGAAGACAAAAACTATTTACATGCTTATATATAAGGTTTTATTTTGCAAATGTCAATAAAAAAACAAAAAAAGCGAATACCTTAAACGACCAACAAATAAACTCATTGTATTTCTAATAATTCAGTGAATATTCCGTGTTTAATCAGATTGATTGATTTTATATAAACGTATTTTTCTTAAAGAATTCCCTAAAAATACGCTTCAAAGATTCGCTTTTTCATATTAAATAAAATATATAATAACTATTCAAATAAATCGCTAACTTTGTACTTCAAAGCAGAAGCTATTCTTAATAAAGTACCTAGTGTAACCTTCCCCAAGTCTATCGGTTTCATCAAACGAAGTACTGTACCTTTAGATAAGCCCGAATTCTCCGTCACAATATATCTTGGTAAGCTACGTTTTTTCATTATTTTTGCTATTCGGCTTCTGTACATGATGATTCTTCCTCTAGTACTTGAATTTCTTCATATAAATCTTCCAGCTCAACATTAAGCGCAGCAGCAATTTTGCAAAGCGAATCAAGACGACAAGAAGCTATTCGCTTATCTGATCTTGCTTTTTGGATCGTAAATTTATCAACACCAGTTTCATCAATAAGATCCACTGTTTTTTTTCCTAAAAACTTTCATGAGTAATGGAACATTGCTGTGAATCATACTTATTCTTGCCTTTTTCAATCGAAAATATGATAAAAAATGAGGATATA
>CAJOEB010000070.1 GCA_905233775.1 uncultured Alphaproteobacteria bacterium
TGTTCTATAAGATCAATAATGTTATTTATGGTTTTTTCTATCAACTGATTTGTTGAATTGCAATCTGATGTAATTATTGTTTTTTCACAATTTTTCCTTAAAAACCAATATTGCAAAGATGAAACATCTGTTTTGTTTATTTCATTAAATCCATTATTTTTTGCAATCCATGCTTCAAGCGGAAGTTGTATTTTTTGAATTTCTTCTACGCTTTTTTTGGTTATTTTTTCTGCTGTTGTTTTGTAATCTATAATTGAGATTGTACCATCGGTGTTTTTATCTATACGATCTGCCTTACATATTATTTTGCACTTATAATCATTCGTAATTTGCAGTTGGTATTCTCCCCATACCTCTGAAACAGAATGTCCATTGGTATTTTTCTCAACAAATGCGAGAATATCGTTTATACGAAAGAACCAAAGGCCAAATAAAGTTTCATCTAGATTTAGTTGTTTTAGCTTACTATAGGCGGCTTGATATATATTGTATTGGTTGTATTTTTTTACAAAATAATCAAGAACCGCATGAATGTAATTTCCACGTAAGTTCTTGACTTCATCAATTTCATTTAGTTCTTTAATCCTTAATATTTTTTTTGCATAAAATGCATATGCATTGTTTTTTAACAATTCTATATCGGTTACCGACATTTTATTTGGACGATATTGTTGCTTCGGCATAGGTGAAGGGAGGCAAATCTTGCATTGTTTGATAGAACTATCTCTGTTTTCTATAAAATTTATTAATGTGGTAGTCTTTCTTAAATCAAATTTTCTCTCAATTTCGCTCAAAAATTGATATTTTACCTGAGGTTCTCCCGATATTTTTTCTGAACGTGTAACTAAAACATGCTTTTTACTAACTAACCGTTCAAAAATACATTGAATAAATTTGTCTTGATTTTCTTTTGTTGGAATTCCAAGAGTTTTCATCATAGATGTATTCATCCAAAAATTATCTTGCTCAGATGATGTAAGAGAATTTTCGTTTGCATTGGCAATTATGATAAAATCAGACTCGATAAGTTGGGCTTCTATGACTCCAAGCATAATGACGCCATTTGTATATCCACGAGCATGTCTGACAGGTGATCTCAAACAGTGTTTTTTAAGAAAAATGCTATATTCATCAAAAGATATTTTCCTAAATGCTTCCGAATAATTAAGATATTTTTTTATAATCTCCATAAATTTTGTTGAACTTTCAATGTCAATTGTCTCAACAATGTCTCTTATTATGTAAGTCCAATATTTAAAATTTTGATTTAGAAGTTTATTAGTTAATAATCCATTATTATTCAACACGTTATAAAAATTATCAACGATACTCATTAAATCGTAATTTAAAGTATCTTGTTCACGAATGAATTCATAAAAATCTCCATTAGCAGCATTTTTTTGTTTTAAACACAATTCTAAATTTGAAAAATATTTTCCCCAAGTTTTGTGCATCTTCAGGATTTTTAAAACAGAACTTGTTGAAAATTGATTATAAATCGCATCTAATATTTGATATATCAATATTCCGGAATATGTTTTTGAAAAATCAATACCATATGAATCATCGGGAATAATATTCCATCTCATAAGTTCAGATTTAACGCGAGTTGCTAAATCTATATTTGATACGACAATAAGTACCTTTTCCTGTTCATGAATAGCTTGCCTAACAGATATTGCAATAGCCTGAGCTTCCTCTGATATATCATTAAATTCTGCAATTTCACGTCGTATAGCTTGATTTACTTTAGTAGTATTATTTGTAGTAATACTATTATTTGTAGTATTGTTGAACTGTTTATAAATTATATCGCCAAAAATTTCTTTATTATATGCCTGATTTTGAGAATTCTCGTCACTTATTGTAAATATCAATCCATTTTCAGATGCAAAAACAGCTCTGAGCAACTGTTTTGTAAAGTAATTTGTATTACCTATTCCCGCAGCTATTATCTTTTGATTATCCTTAGATATAGTCTTAATAAATTGATGTAATCCAAGGGTAGCTGTTGTTATGATCTTTTTTATATCTGGAGATTTTGCACATTCGTATATTATCGTTATAGTATGCTTCCAATATTCCATAAGATGCGTCGGAACCAGATTTTTTAATTGAGTATATTCAATATTATTAACAATAAATTCTTTTAACAGTTTTGTTATACTAACAGCAAGTTCAAATATTGTATTTATTGGTATATTTTTGTTGCGCTTGTTCAATATTTCGACTATTAACATAGTTACATAATGGTCATCAAACAGCAATATATCAGAAACTGATATAATTTTCGGAAGACAAATGAGTTTTGCTTCGATAAGGTATTTTTTTAATTCTCTACAACTACGATTATTCGGCAATATTATTGTGTACTCAACTATATTTTTTGAATTAATATGGTTCTTAAAAAAGATAGACATCTCTTCTAGGAAGTTTTTACACATATTAATGTTATAAATCTTTCCCATCGATTTACTTCTCAACAATATTATTAATAACAATTATATTTCCGGAAGGATTTGTTTCACTTTGAAAAGACTCATATTTGAAATTATAATGCTTTTTTGCTTCATCTATTTCTTGATTTATCTTACATCCTTTTAGAAAAACGCCATATTGTGAATGTGTAAGTGTCACAGATATGAGATTTTTTAGAGATGAAAATCCTCTGGCACAAACAGTATCGAATTTTTCTTGCAGATCTTCAATTCTCATTGTCAGTATTCTGACGTTTGTTGATGTTAATCTGGCGATTTCTTCAAGAAAGAGCATTTTTTTCATATCAGAATCAAGACAAGTTACTTGAAAATTCGTACATATTGCAAGAACCATTCCCGGAAAACCACCTCCGGATCCTACATCCAAGACTGTTTTTCCTTTGATATATGTTAAAATCTGAAGAGAATCAATAATATGACGATCCCAAAAGAATTCTAATGTTCCACGTGAAACAATGTTAACAGCTTTCTGCCACTTATCAAGTAACTGTTTATATACTTCTAACTTATCTAGTGTTTCACGTGAAACATTATATTTATTACGTAAGATATTTTTCGCGATAGATTCATTCACACACGTTCTCGACTATTGGTTGGCTTTTATCCAATCGATAAGTCTGGCTTTTGATGCTGCTCCGACATTTACAGAAATTTTTTCGCCTTTTTTAAATATTGCAAGAGTAGGAATGCTCATTACATTATGTTCAGAAGCTATATTAGGACTTTCATCTATATTAACTTTTACTATATCTATTCCCATTTCCGTTTGAATTTCTTCCAAAAACGGCGCAATCATACGACAAGGACCACACCAATCGGCATAAAAATCAACGAGGACAAAATCTTTGCTAATTACATCTTCTTTAAATTTTTCTTCATTCGTAAGAATCATGTGACACCCTCCTAAAAATACTACTATAACCTATTTATTACTACACCACAACCAGCAAGTTTTTCTTTGACGCAACTATAACCTCTATCGAGATGATATACACGATCAATAACTGTCTTCCCATTTGCTGCTAATGCTGCTAGCACGAGACTAAAAGAAGCTCGCAAATCAGTTGCCATAACTTGTGCTCCTGTTAGTTTTTTTACTCCCGATACCTTTGCATGAGCATTATGTATTTCAATATCTGCTCCCATTCTTAAGAGCTCTGCAACGTGCATAAATCTATTTTCCCATATATTTTCACAGATATTTGATATGCCATCAGCCAAACATAGCATAGCCATAGTTTGCGCTTGTAAATCCGTCGGAAATCCCGGATATGGCTCAGTACTAATATCTATAGGATAAATATTTCCACTTGATTGAACTCGTAAGCCATTATCTATATCAGAAAAAATCAATCCTGTTTGTTCCATTTTTTCGATAAAAGATGGCAATAACTCCCTAAGATTACCACCAAGCAAATCTACTGCCCCGCCTGTTATACCAGCTGCAATTGCATATGTACCTGCTTCTATTCTGTCAGGAACAACACTGTGCTCAGCATGATGCAAATTTGCTACTCCGTTAACAATAATTGTATCTGTTCCATGTCCTGAAATATCAGCTCCCATTTTGTTTAAACAGTTTGCGAGATCAACGACTTCCGGTTCTCTAGCTGCATTTTTCAAAACAGTTGTACCGCTAGCAAGAACAGCTGCCATCAAAATATTCTCAGTTCCAGTTACAGTTACAATAGGAAAATCTATTTCAGCTCCTCTTAAACCATTTGGAGCTGTTGCATGAACATATCCATCTTTCAATTCAATTTTTGCCCCTAAAGCTTCCATTCCTTTTAAATGCAAATCAATCGGACGAACACCAATAGCACAACCTCCGGGCAATGAGACTGTACACACACCAAATTTTGACAAAAGCGGTCCAAGTATTAATATAGAAGCACGCATTTTTTTCACAATTTCATACGGTGCTGTGAAATTATTTACAGAATCAGTTTTTAATGAAATCGTTTGAGAAACAACACTATCACTAATTATATGAAACGATACTCCAAGTTCTTCCAACAAAGAAAGCATTGTTCGAACATCAACCAAAGGGGGAATATTTTTTAATAATAAGCTATCATTAGACAGCAAACTTGCTGCAAGCAAAGGAAGTGCTGCATTTTTAGCTCCTGAAATATGAACTGCTCCATTTATTTTTTGCGGACCAATTATCTCTATCTTTGCTGTCATTAATTTATGTCCAAACTTATACTAATAAATAAGATTGTACTGTTATTTCAATAAATCGCAAGATTGTAATGAAAAATAAGTTAGCTATTCCGTCATATCAGCTTATTTACCTGGAAATAATCCCGGTTTTGGAGTTATTACTAAGTTGTGATACAAGAAATCTTTGAATGCATGATGAGTCGTATGCATACCGCCAACTATGGTTCCCGGCTCAATCAAAAACAATCCAAGCTTAGATTTATTAAAATTCTTCATTCGTCTATAAGCACAATTTATAAGCAGTCTTTCATCTCCATCTTTTTCGCATACTAAATCAGGATGCAGGATATTTACCTCGCTTCTGGTTTTTATCATAACATCATCACATCCACAGCTTATTGTACTTGGAGTAGCTTGTCCTGTACTATAGTCGGTGTCGGTTGATCCCCAACCATATTGATATTGATAACTATCAGCATTTACTCTTTTGACGTAGTAATAATCTATCGAAAAAGCTATACCAAATAGCCAAGGTTTGAACATGGAGTTTGTGTGAAATAAATTGAGACAACTGGCATATGCTATTCGGGCTATGTCATTTTTGGTAAGTTGTTTATCTGTGCGTGTATTGCTGGCTTGCTGAACCATACTCGCAGCAAGATATGTTGAGGCTTTTAGTTTGTTCTTTAACTCATATATGCGGTAATGATCGCACGCAAAGAGGAGAAGAATAACCAGAACGGGAATACTAAACGCGAATTCGATAAGGATACTACCTCTATTATAAAACGATGTATTGGATTTATTGCATTGAACAGCGCATTTATGTTTACTATACGAAAAAAATTGCAGAAAGTACTCGAATATCCACCTAAATAGATCAGCTACCCCCCCCATTGGCAACTTTTAATAACTGTATAGTAATAGATTTCAGCATAAAAGACCTCATTCATAAAATTTGTTTAGAATTTAACAAATTATACTTAATAAAAAGTTACTGAAAAACGTTAATCAAAAATTAACCATCACACTGTTATACTGCCATTATTATGAGTAGAGATATGTCTATTGCTGTATTAATTCCTTGTTATAATGAAGCGGAAACAATCGCAAGAGTTGTTCGTTCATTCAAAAAATATCTCCCAAGTGCAATTGTATATGTGTATGACAACTGTTCTGAAGATACCACGGCAACACAAGCAAAAGAAGCTGGTGCCGTAGTAAAATTTGAGCGAAACAAAGGTAAAGGTAATGTTGTTCGTCAGATGTTCGCTGATATCGATGCAGACATATATATTATGGTTGACGGAGATTCG
>CAJOEB010000071.1 GCA_905233775.1 uncultured Alphaproteobacteria bacterium
CATCGCCATTCAAGCGGTTGCAGAAGATTTCGTCTCCCTTGCTCACTTTGAACTGCTGCCCTGCTATTTCTACGATTGCGTACATTAATTTGTATTTAATTTTTTTCAAATTTTTCGGACTGCAAAAATACAACTTTTATTAATACGTGCGACATTTTTCTGAAAAATTAATTTTAAGGCCTTAAAGCAGCCCGAACATTGAGGGCCTTAAAGGCTTTAATGGCGTTAATGCCCTTAAGGTTCGGGCTGCAGTGAGTTAAGGAACCCCTCACACCCTTCTGTGATATCTTTGAACGTCGTCTCAAAATCGCCTGTGTACCAAGGGTCTGCGACGTCGCGGTGCTTGCCGGCGTAGTCCATCATGAGGGAAATTTTATGTTCAGTATCCTCCCCTAGCAACCGCTCCAAATTCCGCAAATTGTTTTCATCCATTGCGATGATATAATCGTAATATTCGTAGTCCTGTTTGGTAATTTGTCGTGCCTTCCGATAGCCGTATTTAATTCCTTTTTTAAATAAAATCCTTCTCGCCGGAGGATACAAGTCGTTCCCAATCTCCTCGGTCGAAGTGGCCGCCGACGCAATCTCGAAATCGTCAGCCCTTCCGGCCTTCTCGACCATATCTTTCAAAATATATTCAGCCATCGGGCTTCGGCAGATATTGCCATGGCAGATAAAAAGAATGCGATGATGAATCATATAGAAATTTTTGGCAAAGATATGAAAAATTATTTTCCACTCTTTCTTCTATTGCATTCTTTGCAAAGCATCTGGCAATTTTCGGCGATGGTTTTGCCTCCGAGATGCCATGGCGTGATGTGATCGGCCTCCATTTGATGCAATTCAAAATGATGGCCACAATCGGGACAAACACCTAATTGTCGCTCGTAAGCCGATAATTTTTGTGCATCTGTAAATGCTCTGATTGATAAGAATTTCTCTTTTCCGGTTAGGATATAAGGATAAATGCCGGTTTTCTTTGTGACATCGTCATCGAGAATTAAACGTTTTACTTCTTCGTCAATCTCTTTATAATCAAAAACATTGTCTTTGTATTGTTTGTAGAGGATGCCCCATTCCACGCCTTTCATTATCTTTTTGCGCTCTTTTGTCGGACGGAACGAGGTGTCGATCCAGGTTATCACCGACTGGAAGAACTGCCATAGAGGCGCCGCGCTTGCATCATGTTGGTGGTTTGACATATAAACTGCGATATTGCCATCCGAAATCCACGAGATTGCTGTCTCAAGATAATCCTGACGAATAGCCGAACCATTAAGATAATCGCTACCAATTTTAGATGCCGGACAACCGTTTTTGCTGAAATAACGTTTGGCATCACTCACCCAGGAACCAGCATAAACCGCATTGCGAAGCTCCTGTTTTGTAAGCTCCTCGCCTGCTATGTTGATAGTCTCGAACCATTTCAGTTTCTCGCTGTCTGAACCGCTGCAAATATAAACCTGAAGCTTGTAGTTGAGAATCTGTTCCTGCTCATCAGGCTGAAGATTGTGGAAATAGCGGAACATATAGGCAAAATCGCCGTTCACATACTGACAGATGCTGATTGTTCGCTGCTGTCCATCGATAATCTCATACGTTCCGTCGTCGCGTACCGACCAATACATCACGTTGAGTGGGAAATCGTGAGTGAGCGTGTCGATTACCGCGTCGCGTTGCTTCTCGTTATACACAAATTCGCGCTGAAATGGCGGGCGCACGTCGAGTTTGCCGTCGTAGGCGTGCACTCCGTTTTCGTTGTTATCGACATAACCTTTTGTAAGGTCACGGACTCTGATGTGATGCAGTTCTATCTTCATAGTTTATTGTATTTTGCTTGTTCTTCGGCTGCCATTGAAAGTTCGGATTCTTGTTGTTGATAATTTATAATGTTGTTCTGTCGACGACGTATAAGAATCCTAGCATAAATACTCTGATAAAGTTCACCTGTTTGTTTATCTTTAAATGCAGGTTCTTTTTTATCACTTTTGGGATTATGTTTTCTGTACAAAGTGCCTTTTGCATTGATAGTAAACTTTCCTGTTGGGTTGCCTGCCTTATCTAAAATTTCCATTTCTCTATAATTTGTAAATTCACAACTACCAACAATCCCAAGTGCTTCAATTACAAATTGGTTAGGATTATATTTGTCTAAGAAAGTTATCGGAACGCCCATTGTATCATAATAATCCATTGGGATTTCCGATGTCATATCAACATTGATAGCATTATAGTTTTCATAATTTGGATAATCTTCCGAATTATATGATCTGTAAAGTATCAGATCTTCGTGACGTTCTTTATAATCTAAATTGGTGAACCATCTAACACCTTTAACTCTTATGAATTTATTCCCATTTTCATCCTGTCTACAACCTGACGCATTAAGTGGATAATCTTTAGGAACCCCGAACTCTCTGTCACCACTATGAATACTTGCTCCCAGCCATAATTTGTTATCTTTAATTAAAGAAAATATCTCTTTGTAAGAAATAGCATTTACATTACCTATTATTAAAAACTTCTTATTATATTTTATCAATTGTGACACATACTCTCTAAATAATGAAAATGGTGGATTTGTTACAACAATATCTGCTTCTTTTAACAATTCTATACATTCTTGTGAGCGAAAATCACCATCTCCTTTTAAATAATGAATCCCAATTTCTTCTAGATCAGGTACTCGATTACCATTTTTATCTCCAAAATATTCAAGCCATATAGCTCGTTCCGAATCGTTTTGGCTAAACAAATCACGATTTTGATTCTTATAACAAGTCGTTATAAGCTTTTTAAGTCCAAGTTTTTCAAAATTATAGCTAAAATAATGGAAGAAATTGCTAATTCGAGGGTCGTCACAATTACAAAGAATGGTTTTGCCTTTAAAATGCTCTTTGTAATGCTTCATTTCACTTTCAATATCACTTAGTTGAGTGTAAAACTCATCCTTTTTTGCTTTACTCGCCGCATGAAGATCAACATTTCCTGCCATATCGATTGATAGTTATGCATGCTATCAATCCGCAAACACAATAAAGAAAGGTGCGAGACCCCTTATTGCGTTTAGCTGAGAGGCGGCCTAGGATGGGAACCTCTACAAGTAAACAAGTTGCCTGCACCTTGTTGGCACAAGCATAGCTCTATTCTACTTGTAAAGTCTTCCCAATCTGAAGACTACCAGATATTATTTCTTTCGTTTATTCCCAAATAGTTTCCTAGGCTCTTTGCTAAACGCGAAATAATAGCTAATGCTTAATTTTTTAATATTTCAATTTTGTTTTACTTACTGCTTCTTTGTTAAAGTTTAACTGTTAGCGATGCAAAAATAGGAGTTTTTTCGGAGAAAACAAAAAAAATTTTGAAAAAGTGGCTGCAATTCGAAATTATTGTGTATCTTTGCATCACGAAAGTGTATCGTTGGTAGAGCCATGATTCGGAACGGAGGCAGGGTTTCTCCCTGAGGAGTGGGTTCGACTCCCACCGCTAACGATACACTTTCTTTGTTTGTCACCCCAATTGCGTAGCAGTAATAAAAACGACCCTTTTGGTCTTTTTCCTATCAATTTTAATCTCGTAATTCGGGTGTATTACAAATTTTGCATTCCCGTTGGTAAAAATAAAAGCTTCACCGTCGTAACTCATCTCCATCTTATGCCTCGTCATCGGGAAAGCAATAATTTCTTCCTTTTCAACAGCTTTTCCTATATTAACCTTATGTTCTCGCTCAGAATGAGAAAGTGAACGCGATGACATATAAACATCTGATGAGCCCAACTCAATATTGTTTTCATCTGCATATTGCCTCATACGCTCCTCAACCGCGCCAATAATAAAAGGCTTTTGCTTTGAAAAACCATACTTTTCTATATCCGCAAAAACATTTCGTATTGTTTCTGACGCACTAATTTCAATTAAATCATAACACCTTTCCATATTATTAATTTCATAAATAACTCAAAAACGCCAACATAGCTACAGCGAAACCATAGCATAATTTTACAATTACTAAATTTTTGAGTTTCAAATTTCTGAAAAGGTCCGCCGATTCTTTGCCTTTTAGTTTTCATATGCAAAAATAGGAGTTGTTTTCGAGAAAACAAAATTATTTTTGAAAAAGTGGCTGACAATAGAAGATTTTGTATTTTTGCAGAAAGAATAAAAATCGATTTTTATGCAAACACAATCATTAAAAAAACGCAAATCTATCCGTCTATTGGATTACGATTATTCTCAAAATGGCATGTATTTTGTAACAATTTGTACCCAAAACAGACAATGTATTTTCGGTGAAATCAAAAACCATGAAATGATATTATCAGAAATTGGTCATATTGTCAACAATTGTTGGAACGATATTCCACAACATTTTTCGCAGGCATCATTACATGAATTTGTCATTATGCCCGACCATATCCACGGAATCATCGAAATAAACCTCGTAGGGGCGAATCATTATTCGCCCCTAACGAATCATTATTCGCCCTCAACGAATCATTATTCGCCATTTAATAATTCGAAACGGGTAAATAATGATTTGCCCCAACATGGAACATCACAAACGATAGGATCAATTGTGAGGGGTTTTAAAATCGGCGTTACAAAACAAATAGGTTTTTCACCATGGCAACGTAATTATTACGAACATATCATTCGATCAGAAACCGAATATTTTAAAATTGCAAATTACATTATCGAAAACCCATTGAAATGGAACGATAACGTCAATATGATTGCAAAATAAACATAAAATGATGATAAACATGGGATAATTATAACGGGCAAAAAAATGTTTTTAAACGGGCGAATATGATTATAACGGGCGAAAAATATTTCGCCCCTACAGAAAAATTATGTAAAAATCCGTAAAATATGTATGATAATTTATTAATTTTGCGCCTTGAAAAATTAATACCATGATAATCTTTTTCAAAACCCGTCAGAACACTGTCATCGCTGTTGAAAGCGTTGAAAATCACAATGATAACGATATCAAAAAATTCAATTGGC
>CAJOEB010000072.1 GCA_905233775.1 uncultured Alphaproteobacteria bacterium
TTCGTTAAATTCAAGGCAATTGCTCTTTTTATGAAAAGCAAAATCTACTAACTCATTCCAAAAGATCCTACACTTTGTTGATGTCCAAGTATAATTATCAGATACTGAAAATCCATCTGGCTCATTCAAAATTCCGTAAATAGTTTGTTTATTCATATTAGTCATTGTTTCACCTGTATTCTTTAATCGTGAGTTATATATCGCTTACTAATGTCTTTAAGTCAAATCATTTGTTGAGAAGAATCGGTGTTTTCTCATTTTTTCATTGAAAACGTCTCAGGTAAATGTTGCAAACATATTGAGACCTTGAAATTAGCGTGATATGCTTTGAAAAAGTTATTTGTATTAGGAGTCTTACGATGAATAAAAGCGAATTAGTAAAAGCAATTTCTGAAAAATCTGGATCAACGATTAAAGATACTGAAAAGTTTTTGGATTCGTTTGTAGAAACAATAACTGAAGCTATGCAGAAAGGCGATGATGTTACATTAGTTGGCTTCGGCACATTTTCTGTAGCTGAAAGGGCTGAAAGAATCGGTCGCAATTTTAAAACAGGAAAGAATATTCAAATTCCAGCATCAAAGTCTGTAAAATTTAAGGCACGGTGAAATAAGAAAATAATTCGATTTTCTGGGTATGCATAAATAAGTTATAAATTACTGGTATGTGGTAAAATCGTCAACTTCGTTTGCTGATATTACAGGTGGCATATCCTTTATAATGCGCCAATTTATTGTTAGTTTTATTCCTTTTTCTATCAATTTTAGTTGCTCTTTTGTTAAGTTCGTTTTTCCTTGCGGTATATTTATTTTCGATAACCAAGACGATTCCCAAATAATAGCTTCTTCTTTAGCGGAAATAATTTTACAAAGGTTACATTTATATTTATCAATATTTGGATCTAATTTATAGCTCAATCTTTGCATCCAAATATCTAAATAATCATTATTAATTTTATTTGCAAATCTATTTCTAACTTTTTTGATAACTTCTTTTGCTTTTTCTATTTTTTTACTATCATATTTATCAATTAACTCACTGATTATTCCAAAACAAACAGGATAAGCTTTTGGAGTTTCATATGCTATATTAACACTTATACTAATCAAAGAATCAATTAATCCTTCATTATTTTTGATTTTTGCTTTCCACTTTTTTAATTTTTTTCTGTAATCTGAAAGTAACTTTATCATTTGCCCGGAATTGGCATGTTTTCTCCCAAAATTATAAATAAAAATTAATTGATTCTGCAGATTTGGTTGATGATCAAAAGGAGATAAAATTATATCTAATTTATCCTTTTTAATAGCTCCATTAATGACGCTGTTCTCAATAAATGTCTTTTGCGCATTTAACTTAAATCCAAAGTCTATCAATACTTCAGAAAGATTTTTTAAAATTCTTTCTCCATCCGTTGGATTATGAACAAATATTTTATAATCGTCCCTGTACCTGATAATTTTATAATCAATTTCAGTTTTTCCATATGTTTCATCTTCACTTATTTTTTTTACCAACTGTGTATCTATATATCCCAAAACAATTTCCGCTATAAAATCCATTAGAACTGAGCCTGCAGGAATTCCATTGGTTTGTCCGCTATTCATGCTTCTTATGATTTTATCTATTGTATTTCCCAGACCTTCATTTCTCTCTTTTTTAGCATTTTCTTTTTCCATTAAAGCCCACGGTATGGAATGTGTATATAATGACCCATAGCAATCTGTTATATCAGTATTAATTAGATAAGAATACTCCAGAGCCAGTTTTAATGATTGTTGTTCTACTCTTTCCCACCAATTTAAAATTGTCGTTTTTGTATATGATTCTTTTTTTTGCTTTGACACTAACGGAGGAATACTCACACAAGTAATGTTGTTATTTTTTCCTTTATTAAATTGATCAAATTTTTCTTTAACTTCGTTCCAATTTTTTTCCAGAGCTCGAACTAAAATTACATACAAAAGAGGATGTATTATTTCCAGCTTACGCCATGCATAATGTCCATCCTTATTAATAATCAGTTTATAGTTTACTTTTTCAACATGCGAGGCTTCGGTTAGAATTAGCTCTATTCCTTTGGGGTCTATATTTATGCTGCAAATATGATCATATAATTTACTTAGTAGTGAATGAAACTCAAAATATCTAGGCAACTTTGCAGTACAATACTTTTCTCCATCTAAAAAGAATTTTCTCATTTCTTCTGCAGTTAAATCTAAAACTGTTTTATTCATTATTTTAAAAATCTCTCTGGTTTACGTAGAAAAACTCTATGATTTATCTCCATTCTAATAATTTCAAATTATCCGTAATGACTCGCAATATTCTATTTATTACATCAGGTCTTCCGTGAAATGGGAAATAACCGCTTGCAGTTAATTCTGCCATTTTTTTTAATGCAGTGGATACGTATTTTATTTCTTTCTCAACAAACTCAGTTTTTAAGGAAATATCTTCCGCAAATGCTTGCCAATGTCTTTTAAAAACGTCATTAGGTTCGTATTTGTTACCGATTTTCATTGCCATTTTTGGCGAAAGATTCTGATAAACTGCAGTTGATAATAAATCATAAAAAGGCGCTAACTTAACTGCGTCTTTTTCAATCAGAAATGAGAAATTTTTCCCATGAGCATCCGCATTCCCGATAATATAATTAAATATGGCTATTCTGACTGCATTCCTTATATCCAGCGCAGGTTGAGAACTATGTTTTCGTATAATTGCGAACAAATCTTTGAAACTCGGCCCACCGTCTTTCTGATATTTATTTTCTGAAGGAATGCCCATTGCTTGGCACAAATCCTCTTGATGTAAACGAACGACGCTTCCACTTTTCTCAGCGCGGTCATAACGCTTGATTACTAAGTATTTTTTCTCCAATAAATAGACATCATCAGTTCGCAAATCAAAAGTATTCTTAGAAGAAAGTTTTCCTAATG
Source organism: uncultured Alphaproteobacteria bacterium (assembly GCA_905233775.1). Lineage (GTDB taxonomy): Bacteria > Pseudomonadota > Alphaproteobacteria > UBA3830 > UBA3830 > BNWE01. The sequence continues at coordinate 2,943 of CAJOEB010000072.1, forward strand.
CTTTATGAAATTGTAAAATTTCAAATTTAGGAACGGGAATTCCTATTTTCTGAGCCAGGGCTAAACAGAAAAATTCGTTTTCTATGCTTCCATCTATTCCTTGGATTTCAGGTTTTATAATATCTGTTGTCGGAATATCTCCGTGAGGAATATAAAAATTACCGTCCTTATAAATGATAGGCAATTTTCTCTGAGAACCTGCGATTGAAAGTCTTACGTCTTTTTCTCCCGCAAACAACGGTTTTCCTGTCAGTGGTTTCAAAGACTCAATTAATCGTTTACCTTCGATCTGTTCCTCATATTTTTCAGAAGAAGTATTTTTAGAATCGCCGACACTTATTGCTCCGGCACAATCTCCTCCGATTTCTCTCAACAAAGCAAAATCACTGCGAGACGAAACGCCAAGATTACGAGCAATTTCCTCTCGAATAGCGTCTTCCGGCAGCAATCCTTCAAAAAAAGGACGACATTTCTGTTCCGAAAATGATTCATTTTGCAAAGGCAAAGACATTGAAATTGCAAAACCATTTGAAAGCCATTCAGAATCATACTGAAACGACATTTTTCCGGATTCATCTTGCGATAATTTACCTACATTCTGGCCATTGTATTTCACATCAAGAGACTTCATGAAATTTCATCTCCTTTTTTACGCACGCGAAGTTCCAGTCCGACATTTGCAGCAACATGTAATGCCTTATCGAACTGAATAGTCGGCTTGCCTGCCTCTAATTCCACCAAAAAACGATTCCCAACGTTGCAAATTCCCGCAAGATCTGCCTGAGAAAGTCCCATTTCTTTTCTGCGCTGTCTTATTAACGCGCCTAAATCTTTAGCTGTTTTTATCATATCACTCATTCCTTATCGGGAATTTTATCAACAAAATTTTGCTTCGTCAAGAACATTATTACCGATAGGGATTGATTAGATAATTGCTTTGAATACATATCAATTTTGAATATTCTTTCCTCTATTTTTGTCCAAGCTGAACCGTTTGTTATTGATATGTTAAATTCTTACAGATATATTCGAATTATTAGGTTTTTGTTATGTGGTGTTAGCTGTGGTAGATACGAAAAAAGAGCAAGAGCGTGCCGAATTGCATCGTTCTATATGGAATATAGCCAATGATTTGCGCGGAAGCGTTGACGGCTGGGATTTTAAGCAATATGTGCTTGGTACGATGTTTTATCGCTATATATCTGAGAATTTAACGAATTATATCAACGAAACACAGCATCGTTCAGGCGATATATCTTTTGATTATGCTAAATTGCAGGATGATGAAGCCATCTCAGAAAAGGATTTTCTTATCGAGAGAAAAGGATTTTTTATCAAACCGAGCGAGCTTTTCTGTAACATATTAAAAATTGCCGATAAAAACGATAATCTCAACGTTACTTTGGATACTGTTTTCAAAAATATTGAAAGTTCTGCGATAGGAACAGAGAGCGAATCGGATTTTAAAGGTTTATTTGATGATATAGACGTGAACAGTAATAAATTGGGCGGAACCGTTTCAGAGCGCAATAAAAAGCTCGTAAAACTTCTCAACGGAATCGCCGAAATGAGACTTGGTAATTACAAAGACAATACCATCGACGCTTTCGGAGACGCTTATGAATTTTTAATGGGCATGTATGCGAGTAATGCGGGGAAATCAGGCGGTGAATATTATACGCCTCAAGAGGTTTCGGAGCTTCTCACCAAAATCACATTAGTCGGAAAAACTGAAGTCAATAAAGTTTATGATCCGGCCTGCGGTTCAGGTTCGTTACTTCTTAAATTCGCTAAAATACTAGGAAAAGAGAACGTAAGAAACGGTTTTTTCGGTCAGGAAATTAACATTTCGACTTATAACCTCTGCAGGATCAACATGTTTCTGCACGATATTGAGTTCGATAGATTCGACATCGCTCACGGAGACACTCTTTTAGATCCTCAGCATTGGGATGATGAACCATTTGAAGCTATCGTTTCCAATCCGCCTTATTCAATAAAATGGGAAGGCGATGACAATCCTTTGCTTATCAATGATTCGAGATTTTCTCCGCCCGGAGTTTTGGCTCCTAAATCAAAAGCAGATATGGCTTTTATTATGCATTCGCTCAGTTGGCTCGCTAATAACGGAACAGCTGCAATAGTATGCTTTCCGGGAATAATGTATCGCGGAGGCGCTGAGCAGAAAATTCGAAAATACTTGATTGATAATAATTTCATTGATTGCATCATTCAGCTGGCGGATAATTTGTTCTACGGCACTTCGATAGCAACTTGCATAATGGTTTTGAAGAAGAATAAAGCTGATAATTCAACGTTATTCATTGACGCAACCAAAGAATGCATAAAAGTCACTAACAATAACAAGCTTTCGGAAAGTAATATTGAGAACATTCTCAAGCTTTTCACCGAAAGAAAAAACATAGATTATGTTTCGAAAGTTGTTCCTAAGATGGAAATAGAAGCACAAGAATACAATTTATCCGTAAGTACTTATGTTGAACAGGAAGATACAAGAGAAATCATC
>CAJOEB010000073.1 GCA_905233775.1 uncultured Alphaproteobacteria bacterium
GTAACGCTTTTTTCTTTGCGTAATTGTTCAATAACTGACTTTATTTTATCTGCAAATTTTAATAGCGAATTTTCATCTACATGATCGGAAAAACTTATTCGTATAGTTGTTTGCGGCAGTTTTCCTTCTGGATCTATTGCTTGAATTACGTTAGATTGCTTTGTTCCCAAACATGAACATCCTGCAGAAAACGAATATTCTTTTGTTTTTTCTAAAAGATCATCGATCAAAACTCCTTCTATTGAAATTGAAATTATATGAGATGGATTTGATGAATTGATATAAACTCCTTTTATTTTCGATAATTTTTGTTTGAGCAAAATGTAGTTTTGTGTAACTTTTTCTTTATCGAATTTAAAATTTTTTACAGCTTCCGCAAATGCGTAAATAAGCGCCGTTGGTTTTGTTCCCGGAAATAACTCATCGCCTGATCCAAACATTATTGGCTGTAGTTTATCGATATCTCGTACGAATAATGCGCCTATTCCTTTTGGCGCTCCGACTTTATGCCCTGCTATGGTTAGCATATCGATATTCATACGACTTATATTTATATCGTATTTGCAGAATGATTGCGCTGCATCGGTGTGGAATAATATATTGTGTTTTCTGGCAATTTCACCGATTGCCGTTATATTTTGCAAGGTTCCTATCTCACTGTTAAACATTTGGATCGATATTAATTTTGTATTTCGCTTAATACTGCGTTCCAATTGCTCAAGATCAATATTGCCATGTTTATCTACGTCAAGATAAGTGACTTTGTATCCTGATTTTTCTAAGTGCTGAAAAACATTTAATACACTTTTATGTTCTATTTTTGATGTAATCAAATGGCATTTTGGATTTTTATACGCTACACCAAGAATAGCTATGTTGTTTGCTGCTGTGGCTCCGGACGTAAAGTAAATTTGCTCCGGTTCTGCTCCTATTTTATCTGCTAATATTTTTGCTGACTGTATTTCAAGATGCTTTAGGTACTTTGCATGTGGATTAATACCGGAAGAATTACCGCATAATTTATTGATTTCCAGGAATTTTACTACCGCCGCATCACTTACCGCCCATGAAGCTGCATAATCAAGGAAAACGGATGACGGAGGCGAAGGAATTCGAGATATGTCGACGCTGTTATCAGCAGCACTAATGAAAGTTATGTAAAATAATAAAAATAAAAAAGAATTTTTGTTAATTTGCATATTATTGTATTCCTTATTTATTATATTATAGTTTTTTCTATATCATTATTACATTGAAAATACTATATTTTCTGAAAAATATAACGTAGTTTTAAGATGTAATATAATAGAGTTCTTGCAAAAGTCATTTTTGATTACATTTTTTAGCTTTCGAAAATTAAAAACTTCAAAATGCGGTTTTCTAATTTCACAAAACTTTAATGATATTGTAAAATTTTGTAATGATAAAATCTATCATTCGAAGGAGAGGGGCAATTACGATCTCAGATTTTTGAAAAGCTTTCGTACAACCAGATAACTTTTCAGAAACACATATAGTATAGTGTGTTAAATGATAATTAATCGACGTTTTATTGTAAGTATTTATTTGGATGTGTATAGAAAATGCGTTTAATAATAAATATTCTTTTGAATATGTGGCTAGTTCAGATAAAATAGGATGTCTTACGAAAGTAATTTTTGGATATTTATAAACTCTGATAATCAGATTTTCAAAAATGCTATTTTTAATTTTGCAGATCTCTAATAAAAAGACAGTGTGTTTGTTTGCCTATTAATAATTCAAGTCAACCAGATTACGAGTATATGAAACAGTACAAAAAAAATATAATGATAAAAAAACATAGAGAGTATTTAGATTGTTGCGATAATTTCATGTTAAAGAAAAATCAAAAAAGCCCCTTTCAGATGAAGAAAGAGGCTTTGATACCAGATAAAATCAGATAAACAGATCGATCACATCAAATCTATTATCATTCTAAAATTATCCCAAAAACTTTGCGAGTGTTGCGAGAAGCAAAATCGCGACAATGTTTGTGATTTTGATCATAGGATTAATCGCCGGACCTGCTGTATCTTTGTATGGATCGCCAACAGTATCGCCTGTAACTGCCGCTTTATGAGCCTCGGATCCTTTTCCGCCCAAATTACCGTTTTCGATGTATTTTTTCGCGTTATCCCATGCACCACCACCTGATGTCATTGAGATTGCAAGGAAAATTCCGGTAATGATCGTTCCGAGAAGCATTGCACCAACGCTGGTTATACCCGCTTGATTTCCTGAACAATATCCAACTGCAAAATAAAGAGCGATTGGAGCTAACACAGGTAGCAAAGACGGCAAAACCATTTCGCTGATTGCAGCTTTTGTTAACATATCGACAGCTGTTTTATAATCCGGTTTCGCTTTTCCTGTCATAATGCCTTTGATTGTTTTAAATTGACGACGAACTTCGATAACAATCGCTCCGCCAGCACGACCAACAGCCATCATTCCGCATGCACCAAATAAATATGGTAATAATCCTCCGATCAGCAAACCAATAACGACAAATGGATCACTGAGCGAAAAATCAATCTTCATGTCAGGGAAGTAATGCGCAATATCTTGAGTATATGCTGAGAATAAAACTAAAGATGCCAGTCCTGCAGAACCAATTGCATATCCCTTTGTGACTGCTTTTGTTGTGTTTCCAACAGCATCAAGTTTATCTGTTACTTCACGAACGCTTTCCGGCAATCCTGACATTTCAGCAATTCCTCCTGCATTATCCGTGACAGGACCATAGGCGTCAATCGTTATGACCATCCCTGCAAGAGCCAACATAGACGTTGCAGAAATAGCAATTCCGTAAAGTCCTGCGTTAAGATAAGCTGCTAAAATTCCCATACATATTACGATAACAGGAAGAGCTGTTGCTTCCATGGAAATCGCCAATCCTTGGATTATGTTTGTTCCATGGCCTGTTTCAGAAGCTTTTGCGATGCTTATAACCGGTCTGTATGCGTAAGAAGTATAGTATTCAGTGATCCATACGAGCGCCAAAGTTACCAATAAGCCAATAGCTCCGCAGAATACGATTGCTGAACCTGTAAATGCCGTTCCACCATCGACATAAAATACATCATCAAATTTGAACATATGCTTTGAAACAAAGAATATAGCGATGAATGAAAATATTACCGTTGCAAGCAGTCCTTTATACAAAGCATGCATAACGTTTTTCTTTCTGCCTAGTTTTACAAAGAATGTGCCTAGCAAAGATCCGAGTATACAAACCGCACAAACTACGAGTGGATATAATATTAGCATTTCTCGGGTCAAATCTTTAAAGAAAATGCTTGCCAGAACCATTGTTGCAGAAAGTGTAACAACATATGTCTCGAATAGATCCGCGGCCATACCAGCGCAATCGCCAACGTTATCTCCGACATTATCTGCAATGACAGCCGGGTTACGTGGGTCATCTTCCGGAATACCTGCTTCTACTTTTCCGACAAGATCTGCGCCAACGTCAGCACCTTTTGTGAAAATGCCACCGCCAAGACGAGCGAAAATCGAAATGAGCGACGCACCAAAACTCATGGCAATCAGTGATTCGGAAATCATTCTTGCATCGCTGGCATATACTCTTAAATAGAAGTAATAGAGGGAAATACCAAGCAATCCTAAGCTAACAACCAAAAAGCCTGTAATAGCTCCTGATTTGTATGCGACTGACAGAGCGTGATCGATGCCTTTGCGAGCTGCTTCAGCTGTTCTGACGTTTGCACGTACCGATATATTCATGCCAACATAACCGGCAACACCTGATAGCACAGCACCAAGTACAAATCCGACTGCCGGATAGTAACCGATGCATGCCCAAACCAAGGCCGTCATTATGACTCCGACTATGCTTATAGCCGTGTACTGTCTGTTTAGATACGCAGAAGCGCCGTCTTCAATTGCTTGCGCAATCGTACGCATTTTTTCGTTTCCAGTGCTGAGATCAAGCATTGAATGCGTATTCAACGCCCCATATATCAGGGCTAACATGCCCGATATAACTATAATGAGTTCACTATATTCCATGAGAATCTCCAAAAAACAACAACTGCGGGCAGTATCGCACAATTACAGAGGAAAAGCAAAAAAATGCAGAAAAAAATAAAAAAATATATTCTAATTTTTCGAAAAAAATGTTATCTCGAACAAAACGTTGGTTGTTTATGAACGCATATACAGCAAACGACGAAAAAAACGTACTTCCAGTGACTGGATGTAACTGTGAATGCGTTATTAATGCACTATATTATATTAGTTATTAATGCATTATTTTATTTATAGACCTCTTATGAAAGTCATTTTTGGTTCGTTTCAAGCCTTGGAAATCAAAAACATTCAAAAATACCTTTTCGAATTTCGCAAGAACTCTATTATTTTGTGTCTAATTCCTTTTATGCTTTTATGTATTTATGTATGCGTATTATGCGTACTTAGTTTAAGTGAACTTAATTAGAACTCATGCGAAAGAGAAAATGGCATCTTGAATGTATCTGATTTTTTGAACTTTCAGAAAACAAAATACTTGAAAGATACTTTCGCAAGAGATCTATTTTATTCATATGTGAATGACACATTTACTCTCTGTTCTACTTTTTTCATGAGGGAACTGATATTCCCATCTCGTTCCCAGGAACTCCAAGCGCTGTTTTGGGTTTCATTCATTACTTGTGTATCATATTCTGATGTATGTACGCTATCAACGCCTTTTATCCTTTTATTAAGAGGAGTCAGAACGAGCATAGCATTTTCTTTTGCTTTTTCTACTGCTTTACCTGTTAAATCTTTTCTGAGGTTATCAAGATTTAATATTTTGTATTTGCATTTGTATGAAACAATAATTCCTTCCGC
>CAJOEB010000074.1 GCA_905233775.1 uncultured Alphaproteobacteria bacterium
GTTAATATGCTCAAAATATTTGATATTGTTATTTTTAAATCTTTTCTATGAACTACCATATCAACCATTCCATGATCAAGCAGATATTCCGATAGCTGAAATCCATCCGGAAGTTTTTCTCGTATTGTTCCTTCAATAACGCGTGGACCTGTAAAGGCGATCAATGCTCCCGGTTCAGCTATATGTATATCGCCCAACATTGCAAAAGAAGCGGAAACGCCTCCGGTTGTAGGATTTGTAAGAAGTACTATGTATGGCAGTTCTGCTTCTTTTATTTTTGCTACTGCCGCGACAGTACGAGGCATCTGCATTAATGAAAAAATTCCTTCTTGCATTCTGGCTCCGCCGGAACAAGGGACGACTAAAAATGAGTAACCTTTGTTGGCTGCATACTCTGCTGCCGCAATAAATGCTTCTCCGACTGCAACGCCCATAGATCCGCCCATAAAATCGAATATGAGAAACAATGCGACGGTTTTCTGACCTCCTATACGCCCATAACCAATAACAACAGCGTCATTTTCTTCTGTATTTTCTCGAGCTGTTTTTAGCCTCTCTGAATATCTTTTGTGATCTTTGAATTTTAGAGGATCATTAACCGGTGTTCTGTATTTTAGCTTTGTAAAATCACCATCATCAAAAAGCATCCTAATTCTGTCATTTACATTAAGTCTGAGATGCGTATCACAATGCGGACATACTTGTAAATTGGCTTCTAATTCTTTACGAAATATCATTTGTTCGCATTTCGGGCATTTCTCCCATAAATTTTCGGGAACATCATTTCCAACTAATGCTCTGATTTTAGGTCTTACAAAGTTAGTGAGCCAGTTCATATTTTTCCTTTCATCTTTCTGAAAAATTATCTTTTTAATATTGCGCTGACAGGAGCAAGAATAAATTCTTTTTGTTTAGAAAATTCAGTCATGAATGCAGGAAGATCATTTATAAAAACGGAAATTACATTTTTATTTGCAAAATTATTTGAAACATCAATTTTTTCGGATTTATTTTGAAAAATTTCAGGTGCATTTATGTAAGCGAATTCAGAATTTTCTTCAGAAATCTTTTTGATAACGTCATTTGATTTTTCTAAATCAAGAAAAGCCAATCCTCGCTTAGATAACTCATCAACAATAACAGACATATCTTTAGATGACTTTGTGAGTAACGTTGATGTAGTATTAGCCAGACCTATAGCCCATTTTGTTGATGCTAAAAGTTCGTATAGTTTATTTATCAAATCTTCGGAATTCATATTAGCAAGAAACGGAGAGACAACTCCTTGCTTAGAACTTGGAACAGATGTTTGCGTTGGTATTTGTAAGAAAAATTCATGCCCGGATGTTTTAATTACTTCAACAATCTGCGATAACTCTTTTGTGTATTGTGGAATAACAAATGTAATTTTGTTATCTCTCAATTTTGGCATGATTTTTGAAAGATCAGTTGCAGTTGTATCAGAGTTTAACAAGATTATTAGATATATTTTTTTTTGTTTTTCATTATCCTGGTATTTTGCAGCAAAAGCGTCTAAAACTCTGACACCATCCGGAGAAATTTTAGGAACATTACCACACACCAGTTTTTCATAAAGTTCTTCTTCGGAAGATTCATTCTTTACATCGACACTATTTGTTGATTGGGTTGCTGTTGATGTTATTACTTCTGTTTTTTCTTCCGAATTAGATTTTTTTGCATAATTATTATTATCATTTATTTCATTTTCTGTTTTTATGTTTTCATCAATGATTATTCGATATTGATAAGAAAAATCACGCTCATTTTGAGAGTCATAATATATCTTTGTAATTAGCATAAATGAAATTACACATACGCCAAATATAATCCACGCGGTTAGAAGTTTTTTATTTTTTTGCATTCGATAGTGCCTTTGACGCTGTCATTGTTTTTACTTTTTCAATAGTCATTATTGTATCAAATGCTTTGCTGAGTTGAAAATCTTTTTCTGCTCGTTCTTTTAAAGATAATTTTCGATATAGAAGTTCATAGTCCTCTTCTTCCTTATCTTTTTCGTCTTTTTTCTTGTTTAGAGCATCAATTGCTTTTTTATTTTCTTCGTCCGATATTTTTTTGTTTTTTTCTCTTTTTTCAGCATCTAACGCATTTGGAAAGAACTCTTCTCTTACGACAAATAAAGCTTCCGGCTTTTTAATTTCTGCCCAATCTGCTTCAATATCAGGAGTAATTCCATTTGCTTGAATACATTCTCCGCTTGGAGTGAAATGTTTCGCGACAGTTAATTTTATTGCGGTTTTTTCTGATAATGGTATGACCTTTTGAACAGATCCCTTTCCAAAAGATCTTGTTCCGATAATAATCGCTCGCTTATTATCTCTTAATGCTCCAGCCAGAATTTCAGGAGCGGAAGCCGTACCGCTGTTAATGAGCACGACTAATGGCATTCCATTTGTTAAATCGCCTTTTTTCGCACTGAATTCTTTTGTATTATCTTCGGTTCTGCCTCTTGTAGATACGATTTTTCCTCCGTCTAAGAATATATCGGATACAGAAACAGCTTCATCTAATAAACCGCCCGGATTATTACGAACATCAAGAATAAGACCATATAATTTTTTATCTTTATTTTCAGATAAGAATTTTTTGATGCCTTCAGTCGTGTGTTTATCAAAAGTGGATATTCTTATATAACCTACATTATTCAAAATTTCTGCTTTTACCGATTGAACTTTTATTAACGCGCGTTCTATTGTTACGTCAAACGGAGTTTTATCAGCTCGTTTTATTTTCAGTTTTACTTTTGTTCCCGGTTTTCCTCGCAATCTTTCAAGAGTTTCTTCAGCGGAAAGTCCATTAACGCATTCATCATTTATGTATATGATCATGTCACCGCTTTTCAGACCGGCTTTGTATGCAGGAGTATCATCTATAGGTGAAATAATTCGTACAAAAGATTCATCCATCATTATTTCTATACCAAGTCCGCCGAATTCTCCTTCAGTTTGGTTTTTTAAAGCGGAGAAGGCTTTTTCATTAAGGTATGATGAGTGCGGATCGAGTGAAGAAAGCATGCCGGAGATAGTTTTTTCAACCGATTCTCCCTCAGAAAGTTCGTTTACGTATTCTGCTCGTATTAAACCTAATATCATCTGCAGAAAAACAGTGTATTGCATATCTTCCGGAACATTCTTTTTTATTGAATCTGGAATGACGAGACCGCACTCACGCTTAGATGTATCTTTTTTTGATTTTGAATTTTCTGTTGGTGAAAATTGTGAATTGGTTCCTTCTTTTTTAGTCGAACCACCTGAACATGAAGTACTGCACGCAAACACAATAACAAAAGATGAGGCAATCAACAAAACTTTCTTTAAAACATTATATTTTTGATTTTTCATTATTACTTTCTTTCGATACTTTATTCTCGATAATTTATATTATTATTGATCAACAAAAACAAACGCTACTACTATTTTTATTTCTTATTATTTCTGTTGGATAATTCCGCCGGAGCTATTAATACTTGCTTCTTTCTCGATAGTTTGAAGCAACCAATGTCTTGGATCCAATGCATCTCCGGATTTCTTTAACTCCATCTTTATTATAGGATTATCCATCTGTTTGTCGTCCATTGTACCAATATAATCTCCGATTTCAACTACATCTCCTGTATTGATATATACGTTATCATCTATTCCGTACAAAAATACTCTATAATCACCATTACTTATTATAATCATATTTCCGTAATTAAGAAATTTCCCGGAGAATACAACCAGTCCTTTTACCGGAGATGTTACAATAGCTCCCTTTCGAGTTTCAAAAGAAATGCAATATATCATCTCGCCGTTTTTTCCTTTGTCTCCGAATTCTGTTACAATTTTCCCGCTTGCCGGGTATGTCAGAGCAAGTTCGGTATTTACTTTTGTGTTTTTCAAGACTCCGACGGCATTTTCCGATTCCAATTCGGCATCTAGTTCTTCGAGTGAATTGGATTTTGTCGCAATATGATAGACTACATTTTTTATGATACTTTCTTCTTCTGTCTGCGGAATTGTAGCTAATTCTGATTTTAGTAGTTCTTTTAATTCTTCATATCGTTTCTTTTTGGTGTTTAATTCATTGATTTTTTCGATTTTTGTTTGTTTTAATGCAATAATTTCGTTTGTGTTTTTTGCTAACTGCGCAGAAACAGATTTAAAGTAGGATGAGAAATTTTTTATTACTATAGAACAGCGAACAAAATCATTTTTATTTTCTTGTTGGTTCATCACAAGTAATTTTGAAAATCGCTGCAAATCAAATAAAAGCGTAAAGCAACGCGTAAGAATTTCATATGTACTTTTTAAAATAGGCGCAGAATTTTTTTCTTGCTGTTTTAATTCTTCTATTTCAAATTCTAGTCTAGATACTTGCGATTCTATTTCTTGTGCTTCTTTGCATAAACTTCTTATTTGTTGTGTTTGATTAGACACGTTTCCGCTCGAATTTGCTCCGAGACAGCAGGAAAAGGCAATAAAAATAACAACAACAAGTTTCTTCATATCTTAATAATACAAAAAATCAGCGAAAATTATACTATACTTGCACAATAAAACTTAACATTTCGTATAGTTATGCGCAGATCTCTAAAAAAATATCCGTATCTGCCGTAAATGTCAAAAAAACTAATAAGTCATTATAATTACTCTTGAAAACCATGTGCGTTTATGCAAATATTCACCCGGATCTAATGATCAGACAATTTCGTTAGTAGATATTAGTAATATGTAAAATAGTATATAAGTATTAAAAATATAAATAAACTAGATAAGTGTATATAAAATAGTATATAGAATATA
>CAJOEB010000075.1 GCA_905233775.1 uncultured Alphaproteobacteria bacterium
CAGTAGCAACGTAAGATCTCTGTTTTCTACATTCAACGAAATACAAGATAGTTTAGGATTAGTTTTAACTCATGAGAAAGAAACGAATCGATATAGTTTAGAAGCCGTAAAGTTCAATGATTTCGGTGATTTTGTAAAACAAGAACTGTCATCTGAGATAAGACATGATGAACATACAGGAGAGGATTTCTTAGATTTTGGCTATGGTTTTATGTTTTCTGTAATAGATGGTGCTCTTTATTTCAGTGATAATCTGAATGGCTTTTCGGGGTATTTTCAAACGAATACAGATATTTTCCTTTCCAATCTTCATTTTAACAGAAGTTTTTCAATTAGTGCTAATACAATTCAGGTACAAAATAAACTAACAGCAAACAATTCTCTTTCGTTAGTCTGTAACAAACTACTGAATCAAGGTACGACATTCTCGCCTTTTTTGAGTATAAGAACGAATTATTTAGAAAATTTTGGGAGTATTTTAGGAAGCAGAGTATCCATTGAATCAGATATATTGAATTGTCAACAAAAATCATCGATAAGTGGATCGGAAATCACAGATATAACAGCAAAAGAAAAAGTAAAATGCGTCACTTCTTCGATTGTAGGAAAAAATTTGCAGATCAGAACGGCACAGATGGATATATCTAATGGTTCTGAAATATCTGGTCAAGTAAAATTTGATTTTTCAGGGAATAAATTCATCATAGACAAAGATAGTCAGCTGACTGCCGGTGAAAATGCCAGATTCATGACTTATTTGTTCCATAATGAAGGAGGAAGACTTACGTCTTACAATAAGTTAGATATATTCGCAAGCATATTCTTGAATCAAGGAACGATAAATGCTCCAAAGACAGATATTTTTGTTACCAAAGAAAATGCTTTATTTGGTCCGTCTCCGTTAAGTAGCGTAATTGAAATTTTCGCACATACTTTTCCTGATAAACGACTGGGAAGCTTTGCGAACATTGGAGAGATCAATGCGAATACCTTATCGGTTATTGCAGAAATGCATCTACTGAATCGAGGTGTTTTAGGTGGTCATGCGAGTGTGGATTTAGATAGTGGATCCGACTTTGTAAATGAAGGACATATTATTCAATCTGGGTTAGCAACGCATGTCCATTCAAAAATACACTCACAAGGTAAGATATTTAATAGAGAAGGAATAATTGATTTTGTTACGCCTTTGAGTGTTGTCGGAGAATCTTTTGATAATACACATGGAACGTTAAAAGCAAAGCAGTTAAATATGCAATTGGCTTTGGATGAAAATGGAAAATTTCGGGAAAATGAAAGAGAACATATAAATCTACAAAGTGAAACTAATGCCCATTCCCAAAAAGTACAAGACTATTTGCGTATGAACAGAAGTACTAAAAAATCTAACGAGCATTCATCAGGTGCAGGTACAACTTCTCAAACTTCTGAAGAGTCGAGTAATAAGGAAGAAAGCTCCAGCCAACACCATGAAGAAAGCAAACCTTTGTCTTCAGAAATAGGATATCTGATTAATACCGGTGGAATTATTGAAGTACTAAGAAGTTTAGACATAAATGGTTCAGGAGCAATATATAATGCAGAAGAAGGACGCATAACAGCAAAAGATAATATCTCCTTGAATATATACGGGCGATTACTAAATCAGTTGGGAAGTAGACTATCAGCTCATAGTATTGTTGTTAATTCACAAGGGAGAATCTTCAATACAAGTGGTTCGTCAATAGAAGGATTAATGTCATTCAGGTGTGACGGTCTTGAGAATGGAACGGGCGCAAAGATTCTTGGAGGACTGAATGTAATATCTCATACGTCAATTTATAACTTCGGCGAAATTACGAGTGTAGAAAATCCTTTACAAATGGTTACGGATTTTTCTATACAAAATTATGGTTCGATAGCATCTGATGAAGAGATTGTTCTTACTGGCAGATCGGCCATGAAAAATATAGGACGTATAGCAAGTAAGAAAGTAGAATTACACATAGGTTCACCAGATGACATAACAACCAATTCATTACCATTCGCTATAAAAAATGGTTCAATTACGGCAGAAGATTTGATTTTTGAGTGTTTCGCGGCAACTCCAATTTTTTCATCTGTATCATTATCAGATTTAGTGCAAAATGCCGGTATTAAAGCTGCAGATGTAAAATTTTTATTTCCTAATGCTAGTGTAGAAAATCTGCATGATAACATACTGAACTTTAATACGCTGATTTTTGCGAAAGAATTTCGGAATCTGGCACTATTAAAAAGTCGAAAAAAATTAACAATATCTACGTTAGAAAAATTCACTAATACAGCGAGTGATAATTCTTTAAATCCATCATCAAAGCAACAGGTAGTGCCTACATTTCGCTTGAGCAACGACTATGATATAGGGAAACAAAAAGAGTTAAATGCCCTCTTAGGGTTGCCTACCGGTTAAAACTAAAAAAAACGCTATGATTATCTCGGATGGAGATTTATCTCTCTCTTCTGAGAAACAAATTAGAAATACAGGAACAATACAGACGAAAGGGCATTTATCGCTAAAAGGAACAGAAATACAACACGGATGGGCTTGTGAATCAATACGTCACGAATCTTTACCGGAATTGGAATTTGATTATGGTTTTATGGAGGCGCAACCAAGCTATATCAGAGCAGAGCAAGGAGCAGAAATAACAGCAGCTAAGTTTTTAAATACGTTTGGCACTATCGATATTATTGGTGGTTTAGTATCAAATAACCCAATGCTTTTCTTGAATTATGCTGGAGATATAAGTGTTCTAGGGGAAACCCGAATCGTTACTCCATTTTTTGCGAATTTAGTTGGTACTGTAGGAACTAATCGAGCTGATAAAAGATATTGGAGTCTAAAATTTTGCAACACAAATCAAGCAAATATCAATGTCCTGAACGGATCATTGAGAATCGATTCTCCTCATGCCATAAATAGTGGTAGTTTTTTATATGGTCAGAATGGAGTTTTTTTGAATGGAGCTACTGCTAATGGTTTAATTTCTGTATTTGATATCGCCAGCAAAGGATTCAGCTACACAAGAATGTTTTCGGTTAATGAATATAATCGAGGACAATATTCCGACAAAATTCTCGGCATGGGATATACATCCACGGGACTTGGGGCAATAATTCGAGCAGAATTAAATGAGAAAGTGACTAAAAGTGTCATTTCTGCGTCTGTTAGCAGTTCCAAACAAAATATTATTGATGGATATAACAACCTCAAATCCAATGGAATCATTCATGGAGCTTCTGTGAGGATAAAAACAGGAGATGGAAAAACAGAGTTAGGTGATACAGGAGATGCCGTTTTACCATCTGTTTCAGGATTTGCAAAAAGTGTAGATCTTTTTCCGTATATTTCTGCCCTTGCACAAGAAGGACAATTTGAACTGGCTGAAGGTACTGACAGTTTTATTTTTAAAAGTCGTTCAAATGGTATGAAGATTCCGTTTGCTCTTATCGGAGAACCGACAACAGACTTCAGTAAGCTGAAATTGCCGTTTTCGCTTGAGGTTTTAGAAGTCATGCTGTTAAAGCAAACGCAGAAATCTCTGGGAACAGGTTATTTAGCAGATATGCCTACATTTTTAGATGCAGCGAAAGTCGCTCACAGTTTAATTGTAGGAGGTAAAAGCGCTGAAGAATTTCCCTTTTTGCGAGATTACGCTGAAGGAACGATATCAATTTTATCGGAGGAACAAGCTACCCATGGATTATTTTTTAAGCAACAAAAGATAGGGGATTACGATGTCCTGATTCCCGAGTTAAGGTTGTCTCCTGAGTCAGTACATGCGGCACTTTTGAATCCGGCGGGAGCAACGGTGGCGCAGAGTAACAGAGATGCGAATGTAATAATAGATACAGATGGCTTTCTACATGCTACAGCGTCAATACATGCAGATGATTCGATAAAAATCAAAGCAAAAAGAGGAGCTCTGTTCGAAACTACTACATATGATGCGTGGGCTATTACCCAGAATGTTACAGCGACGACATCTAGAGGTGGCGTTTTAGGAATGGACAGTGATACAGAATATCACAAACTTACTGAGTGGCATCAAATTAGACGAGCAAGAGAACCGATGTTGGCGACGACAACACGAGGGGATTTTATAATAATTCTACCAGATGATAAAGAAACGACGGAATTTAGAGGGATGTTTGCGGATATTGCCGGAAATTTTGAGGTACACGGTGGAAATTGTGTTTTATCTCCGTTAGAAGTCGCTGGTGTTGTTCCATGTCCGGGATTGTTTGAGGGGGGAGCCAACAGAATTTCAACGATGTTACCGGTATTTTTAAAGACAGCATTAAAAAGCAATGGCAATTTCTTAGCCGATGTAAGAGTATTTAAAAATACAGGGAGCAAAATTGAGGCAATGGGTGACGTTGTAATAAACGCCACAGACAGAATTGAATTTAACACACAAACTCGAAAATTTACGCTTGCTGAAGGTATGGAAGTTGATGAAGGGACTTTCACAACAAAAGTATCATCGAGGAAAGTAGAAGATGTCGTGTTTAATCAGCCTGAAGTCAAGGCTGGCGGGAAAACTACGTTTAATTCTGATACCGTTCATCTGACAGGAAATTACGAATCGGAAAGAGATATAGAAATCAAAGCGAGATTAGCGGAATTGGCAAGCGTATTAGATTACGGAACTGATCAATTCGAGTCGAAAGCTTCGAATATGTTTTCTCATGCTACATATGACCGATTTGCGACATTTGCACGAGTGGCTCCAACGGTGTTTCGAACTCACGGAGACTTTATAACTGATATTGTCGGCTTATATTCTGAGCATAGTATACAAAAATCGTGTCATGATGAAAGAATAGCTGCCGGCTCGATAGATTCAGCACCATTAAGGGCGCATGAAGTTGTGATAGAGCATTCGTCTAGTAGTGGTTTCAATTTTTTCATTCCTACATCTGTAGTTGCGCCTGTATGTGATGGAAATATCCGTGGAGCAATAGACGCATTTTGGAGAGAATCATCATTATTGAACTCAACTTACAGTTTACTTCATTCCAAACGAGGAGCGGATATTGCAGCGAACGGCATATCCACAGCGTTATCGGCTTATAGTAGCATAAAAACAGTTTTGGATTTCGGAGCCGGCGGAGCAGCATCACTGTTTGGAATAGGAAACTTCGGGTTTTATCATACGGAATCGAAGCAAAACACAACTCACGATTTCACAATAGCATCGACGACAATGGCTTCCGGAAATATCGATTGGAGAGCGAGAAACGGAGACATTCATATCACGCACCGTCTGGCAGAAGCGGAAGGAGACCAACATTATACGGCAGCCGGACGCATTGAGGTAAATCCGGGCGAGGACGCAGTCCAAACAGACGGCCATACGGTATCGAGCTGTGGCACATTCAACATATTTACTGGTGGAGCGAGTTTTGGAATTAATGGAAGTTCATCGAGTTCGAGCACAACCGAGTATATGGCGAGTGGATTCAGGTCAAAAGGAACGAACGTATTCAGAGCAGGCAACGAAATAAGCATAGTCATACCGCAGATCGAGGGAAGCAGAAACGTGTTTGATGCCATGTTTGTACGTTTAGAGAACAAAGCGAACGAGCGAGAAGCACACTCGTCCACTCACGGAGCAACAATATCAACCAATCCGTTAGAGACTGCAGCTATGACCGCGGGAGCGAATTTCGGAGCCTCAAATTCCCATGATACTTATCTGAATGATGCCTATGTTCGTGGTGCTGTGGATTTTGCACATTCGCAAGTACGCAATCAAGGATGCCTGGTGATGGACATCACGAATGCGGGTGCTTCGTACGAGTATGTTCCGATGGAGGAGATGCACGAATCGTCGTCGTTTGCGATTGGTCTGTCGGGACTGGATTTGTCTTCGCCGGATGCCTTTGCGTACAGCTTGGGACGCAGTCTCGCATCGGCTGCGACTTCTGCCGGAGTGGGTATGCTGGCGTCAGAAGCAGGGTTAGGCGGATTCGTGTCGTCTCTGGCTGCGTCTTTGGCGGGCGCTTACGTCAACAGCGAGGTCATGCCGCAGATGCACGATGCCGAACACCGCCCGACAGGTCTTGGTTCAAACAGCACTGTATCATATGAACATAATGAACAAGGATTTAATGCTATAAACCTTGAGTTCGACAGAACAGAATTAGACACCGTTATCAATAAAATTAGGACAAATATCTTTGCCGAAGCCTTAGATGCGGGAGCTTCATCTCAAGAAGTAGCAGAAGTAATGCAACAAGAGATTGAAGAAGTAGAAAAAGATATCGTTGAATTTCAGGAAGAGGCTAAAAAAGTTGTAAAAGTAGCTAATGAAGCAAAAGAAGAAAAAAGAGATAAAGAAGGTCGTGAAAAGTCGTCTGCAGAAGGAGAAATTCAGCAGAGAGTCATAGAACTATTGTTAGAAAAATCTCAAACTGAAGACTTATTTTTTGATCGGCAAATTTGGGATTGCTTTAACGAAATTATGTTAAGCAGAGCAGAAATATCTCCGCAAGATCAGATGCGAGCGTTTATTCCAAAGAATAAAGCCGAAGCAGCACTGAAAGAAGCAACGTTATTACGTTATAAATTAGAAGATTTCGTGGCGAAACATCCTGAAGCAGCAGAGCTGTGCAGTAAGATATTCGTTGGAGCGATGTATGGGTTGCAAGGGATTGAATATGCCGTTGCGGGAGCGCTAGGCGGACCTCTTGGAATTGCCGCGAAGTTTGCGACTCAGGAAAGCACAGCTTGGGCAATAGATACGACGATAGAAGAATCGAGCAATAAGGCAGCAAAACTTATAACTCAGTCTGAAGCGCTGCAACGAGAATTTGCTGGCACAATGAAGCTCTGCACCTACGCAAGTCTTTGTACCGGCTCCGTTAAAGCTGGAAAAAAATTAGTTAGTTCGCTGACTAAATCAACTATAGAGAAAACACCTTTTAATTTAACAAGATATGGAGGTCCTGGAGGTGGACATCATATTCATATGAAAAAAGCCTATGAATCACATCCATTATATGATTTAAATGAAGCATTGTGTTTAAGTAATGAAGAAATGATGAGATTGGGAATGTTACGACAGAACAAAGGCGATTATGTATTCAGTTAAATAAATCTGGCAAAACTTTGACGAGAGAAGAGATGAACAGAATATCAGTTGAAGCATTAGTAGCTGGTGGAGCAAGTGAGCAATTAGCAAGAGATATCGTTGCTAAGTCGCAATGGGATTTGAGAATTAAGGGCATCAGGAATCCGACAAACCAACCATTTATGAGGAATAGAAAATGAAAAATAATAAGTTAAGTATAGAAGAGCTATTAAATCAATGGGGACAAAGGACAGTATTTGTTTCTAGAGATTATACAATTTCGTTGTTGATGAGCGAATTAAGAAACACTAACAAATTGCCAAAAAAAATAAATGATATAGTCAAAACGTTTAATACAGAACAATTATTTGCATTGAAATATTTATTAATATCATGCGTAGATACATCTTTTCACGACGCATTATGGAGTATAGAAAGTTATCCGGAACATAAGCTGATGTTAGAACATTCAAAGGAAAGTCTGTTAAATGTAGATGAAGAGCTAAATGCTGTGTTTGGTACAGGAATTACAGGAGCAATTTTAGATTATATAGATAAGTTCAGCAAATATAATACAGCAGATGAATTTTTAGAGACAGGAAGATTAGAGAAAAAAAACAGTTAGCGAGGGAAAAGTGCATAGTGAGAGTCAAGGGGCAACGATATCAA
>CAJOEB010000076.1:0-4779 GCA_905233775.1 uncultured Alphaproteobacteria bacterium
AAATACTTGAAAGATAAGTATCAAAAGTGAAAAATTTGTACAGATAAAAATAAGAAAGCTTTTTGTTAGGAAAAGAAAAAAACTTACAGAAGGCTTTTTTCTTTTAAAATGAAAATCATTTTCCCAGATTTCCCGAAAAAATGATAGTATCCGCAAAATGAAAGATCAAGTTACAAATGTAGCTGTCTGTATTACGGAGTAGTAACTTGGGGGGGGTATGTTAGGTTGTGTTGGTAAAGTCAGCAAATAAAAAAAACATAGACTAAAACTTTGGTAAAATAGTTCTGAGGAAATCACCGAAAGGAAAAGTCTATGTCTGAAAGATTTTACCACGAAGTCACAGATAAGCAATGGGAAATTATAGATATGCAATTGCCAAAAAAATGCACCGTTGATTAATTGAAATTGGTGAAATGGAAGGGAAAAGCGTTTTGACTGATAAAGCTTTCTCCTCTGAAAATATTTGGTCTTACATCGAAAATCATAACGGAATTGCTTGTATTCCAGATAAATCTAACACAGTTGCATCGGTCATTTACTGTTTGCTTTTTGAACTTTGAATTATTAGCGGCAATGATGATTCACATATTCTCTAAGGACAAAGAAAAAAGCAGGAAGCTCTTAAATTAAATTGAATAAGGTCGTTGAAAATTTTTTAAATCGATTGCTAAAAAAATTAATAAAATTGTTCTATTAGATATAAGCAGGAGGTAACGAAAATGCAAAACATAAAAATTGAACTTCAAAGAGGAGAGTATACGGATGTCCCTTGTTTTGTAGATTGGCTTGAAAGAAAACAGAAGGAAGGACATTTAAAGATGAATCTCAAAGTTTATGAAAAAAAATCAGGGGAGTATTTGTCAGATTATATATCAGAAATCGACATAGAAGAATGGAACTCGGAGTCACCTGTATTTATTTCGGCTCAAACAGGAATAGGAAAAAATTATTTTATTCAACAAACTTTAATAAAAAACTTAATCGAAAATAATTTTAAACAAAAAATGAACGATAAAATTTTAATTCTGAGTAATCGAATTGCGTTGAATAGACAATGGAAAAGGGAAGTTATTAATTACTTAAGCGCATTAACTGGAGAAAAGTTTGATGTTGATTCATATACTGATGAAGGAATGGATCGTCATTTAAAAAAGTTTGGAAATATCTATCTGTACTCGTACAAACAATTTTTAAGTGCAGATGTTTTGAAAGTGAATTTTAAATACATAGTGTGCGACGAATGTCATTATTTTACGAGCGATTCTACCATCGAACCTCAAACCAATGAGATTTTAGACAAAATTATCAATGGATTTGAAGTCCGCCCAATCAGGATATATATGTCAGCAACTATGGATGTTGTATTTGAGCCAATAATTCGTACTGAATATCAACTTATTGATTCAAATATTTCGTCTATCGAAATAATAAAAAAATCATTAGACGACAATATACAATTATCTGTTGATGATTGGATTCAAATCCATAATGCCGCTGTAAATCCCAATACAAATTTTAGAAGTAAAGCAGGTGAGTATGTAGGCCATCTGCTTAGCGATAAGTATTATAGGAAAAAGCTGTGCGATGATAATATAAAAAAATGTTGCTTAAATGTATACTTTTATTACATAAAGCGAGACTATTTTTATATTTCAAACGTTCAGTATTATTCCAATGATGAGACTATACTCCATAAAATAGTTACGGATATTAATGAAAATCCGTCATCCAAATGGGTAATATTCGTTCCAACAAAAAATATTGGAAATGAATGGCGGCAAAAAATTCAAGAAAAAAACGCTGAATGTAGCTGTGTTTTTATTAGTTCTGATTCAAGAAAGAATAACAAAGAGGCAAAGGAAGAATTTAATCGCATCGTTAATACCGAAACGTTTAATTCTAAAGTGCTGTTGGCAACCTCAACACTGGATAATGGCATCAATATTCGTGAACCTAAAATCCGGAATATTGTGATTGATTTTTTCGATGAAACAGAATTTCTGCAAATGTTAGGTCGCATTAGAGTGTGTCAAGAAAATGAAATAAATTTATTCATTCGCAAATACAGCATTGAAGACTTAAAAGAAAAATTAAGAAAAACTGTGAAAAAATTGTTGAAAATTTTGATTCTTGATACAATGACTAAAGAAGAAGTCGATAATTATATTGAGGAAGAAAGGTTAAGTGACAGCTGGAGCGTTGAGCCCCTTTTATACTATCGTTCTAAAAATGATGACAAGTATCACTACAATGAAAATGCAGTCTATTTTTTGCTTGACTGTGCTTATTGTTATATGAGAGTAATAAGGACGACAGACCCTGATTACTGTGTGGATTTTGGAAAAGATGTTGAAACGTGTAGAGTAAAGGCGAAAGTATACAATTTTTATAGGTACGATAATAACGCTAATTCTAGGGTATGGCGTAAAAATATTATATTGTTGCTGAAAAGAAACGAAGAAATATCTTATGAAGATGAGGACGTTTATACATTAACATTCAAAAAATATTTCTACGAAACTTTGATTGCGCGATACTATCAAAAACTTTGGAATGAAGATTACATTAAACCATGTTTTCCTAAAGCAACTCCAGCTGTAAGGAGGGAAGGTAGTGAGTATTATGAAGATTTTTGTGATTATATAAAAAAAATTGAGAAAAGCAGAAATAAGAAGTTGAAACTGGCAGAACAAGCTAAACTCCTTACTAAGTTTGTTCGCGATAAAAATAAAATAACCAACATCAAGGCAGTGGCGGAAATTTTTGATTTTAACATCAGTTGGTATCAAAATTTGGTAGAGGAAAAAGAAATAAGCGACACTACGATTTTGATGATGTATTGGATTAGCAAATTAAATTATACGCCTAAAGAAATTAATGAAAGACAGATTATTTTAGGACAGCAGGAATACTATAAAAATTATTTAGAGCCACTCATTGTAGAAACGGAAGAGGTGGAAAAACATCGACATCAGACGAAAGATGGAAAACCTTCAAAAAAAGATTACTACGATAAGGCATTTTTAGAAAAACACGGAATAAAAAGAGATTCAGAGCCGTGTAAGAATTTTGAAAAAATTTTTAGCACGTCACTCAGAAAAGGTCTGGAAATCAATATTCCGGGATTGTCAAAGAGACTGAAATTTCAATCTTACAGCGAAGCTAGCGATAAACATGAAACATATTATGTTCCACATCTCTCTGAAACCATAAAAAGTTCAGACTCATAGTCAATTTCAGCGGAAAGCTGAAATTTTCAGGCTGTTCAGCTTTTTCAGCCTTACTGATACAAATTTGATTAAAATTCAGCTAAGCATCTGATTCATCGAGCCATTGAAATTTACACATATACGTACCTGCATCTGTAGATGTCCTATCCGTTAATCTGTCACTCAACGAATCTATTTGAACGGTGCTGATTGAGCAGTTTAAATGCAAAATAAAGAGCCTGAAAAGCTGATTAAATCTAGCTTTTCAGGCTTGCAAATTAGATAACTAGATTCTGTTTCTGGATATCGGCAAAAATCTGTCGATATTGTAGTCACCTTGTCCAACACGAAATCTGAGGGAATAGATCTTACTAAAACACTTCTGAGATATATTAAAAATATCACGGAAGTGTTTTTCAATAAAAGAAAGAAGAAAGTTCGGGGAGCATTTTCTCGCATTTCCCGAGATAACATCAGGTACATAAGATAGAGTATGTTTACAAACTAAAGAATCCAATAAAGTATGGATTAAAAATAAACGAACGATATGAACAAATTATCCAATCTGTCATAACGAGTGGCAATGCGTCTGTTATCTTTTAATCGTTTAAAGAAACGCTCAATTTTATTTCTCGCCTTGTACTTCATTAATGTTATAGGTAGAGTAAGCGCGATCTGCCAAGACTGTTACATCTTTAAGATGGAACCCTGCTATTTGTTTTTCAAAAACTACGCTGTCATTGACTTTTCCTTCCGATAAATTTATTCTTATCGGTTTGCCAATTAAAGCAGGTTGATGAACTTTAACAAAGGTGCTGTCAATGCTGATTTCGCTTGTATCCGCTACCTTTATCACTGCTTTAAAAATATTTTCAAAAACGCCTTCTTTAGACCGACGAGAAAAGCATTGATAAACTTCTTGCCATTGTTCTTCTGTAAATCAAAAATAAAAAATTGTGTAACATATCAATAAAAAAATGTAGGAGGTAAATTTTATGAAAAATACATCGAATGAAAAGAAAGATACGGTAATCAATGTCCGAATTTCAACGGACGAAAAGCAAAAGTATATAGAGGAGGCAAAAGCATGTAATATGACGTTATCCAATTATGTACTTCATATTTTGAAGAATAAAAAAATAACCGTCATAGAAGATGGCAGTAAAATAGCGCAAGCAATGTATGATTTAAATGAGAGCCTGAAGAAGTGCATGAATGATACCAAAATTTCGGTAGAAGAAGCGCGACTATCAGTAGCCAAAAGCGTCAGCCGATTAAAAACATGTATGGAAGGAGTGTAAAACGGCAATGTCGATATTAAAATTTGAAAATAAAACGCCAAGAAACTTGCAAGAGATGTATGATTACGTAACAGATATAACTAAAACGAGTCCGCAATGGGTGTTCGGATTGGGGGTAAATTCGGTGTATGCTGTTGACGAAATGAAACTCGTTCAATATATATATGGAAGATACCATTTAAATCACGAATACAAACAAATAATTTTCTGCTTTGATGTCGGGATAAGGTTAGAGGAGTCGGTAATAATGGAAATTTGTGTAAGGATAG
>CAJOEB010000076.1:4813-5715 GCA_905233775.1 uncultured Alphaproteobacteria bacterium
GGTAGTGAGAAGGTGCATTGCCATTATCTGATAAATTATGTGGGAATAGATGGACAGTTGCTAAAGCAAGATTATTCGGTAATTTATTACAAAGACAAGATAAATGAAATACTGTTAAATTATGGGTTGAGTCCCATTTACTATTACGGGAGTGAGAAAAAATGAACAGCAGTAAGGTGTTTTCAAATACAGAATTCCGATATGACGAAAATAAAAAAATATTATTTTATATAAACAATAAAGGGGAAAAATACAGATTGGCAAATTTTGAAGTTCGTATAATTAGGCGCTACAGATTAGTGGGACAAAAAGAGTCGTTGGATATGGTAACGTTGTTACTGCACGGAGATAAGGATACAAAGCTGTCGATAAAGTTATCCGAATTAAGCGTGTTAATGAAGAAAATAGAGCAACAGTATCCTGAGTCCCATTTATATTTTGACAGCAGACGGCAGTACGAGCTGTTCAAACAATATTTAATGGAGTTATACGAACATACGGCAGATACATTACCGGTAGAAACGGTTTACCAAAATGCAGGATGGAATTTAACTCCAAATAACACGCAATATTATTATTCTGGAAATGATGCAGTGTATTGTTGCAGTGACTTCAGATTGGCAAATGATGTATGCTTTTTTCCAAGAGATTTGATAAATTGGGAACTTGAGTTACTGCATATCGGCTCTGATGAAGTAATGATTCCGTTGATCCTGCACTCTCACTTAGGCTACACATTAAAATTATTTGAATTAGCCGGCTATCAAGAACAGTATATAATGATATTGATAGGCGAATCCGGAAGTAAGAAAACGTCGTTGTCACGAGTAATGTTTTCATTATTTGGAGAGGCAATGGTCAATTTTACGGCAACGGATCGCGCAATAGAATTGGCATTAATG
>CAJOEB010000077.1 GCA_905233775.1 uncultured Alphaproteobacteria bacterium
AATTTTTTCACAAGATCGCTTGAGAAGTTGTAATCACATACAAAAGTCAACACAAAAGCTTTACCCGATATTTTTTCTGTTGAATTAATAGATGTAGTAGTTAAAGGATTCATTTGGTTTGAAAGATCTATATAACCGCTTTCAGCTGCTGTGCTTCTGCCTGCATATGCGTTGTCTCTGTTACTATCAACATAGATTTTGTTTCCGCTTGAGTATACCAAACCTTCCGGCCAAAAAACTTCTTCACTGCCATATGGAGCTACTGCACACATACTTTCTAAACTGTCATACACAGTAAAGTAATACTTGATATTTGCTATAGGTATAGCTATTGGCTTGTGTTTCGCAATTATTTTATCAAAATTTGCTATACTTTTGTTTGCGATAAAGTCTAAAGTTGCCTCAAGCGCCATGCTATTCATAGCAGTTCGTGTGTTATTAACCCGCATCATCTCGAGTATGAAAAAAATAAGCATAATCACAACAGGGAACGTCAATGACGCTTCCAACGCTGCAACACCAAAACGCTTATTTTTCACAACTTTTTTCATACTACTCTAACTACCATCTAGTCGATGATAGATCACAAATGTTAAAAAAAGGTTGCGATTGCTTTTTGTATATCAGATATTCCTATCATTTTTTCTGAGCTGGTAATCAATATTTCGGGAAAAGCTGCCACATGCTTGTGTATTTTTTCGGAAATTTTGGCGATAATATCAGCATTCAAGCGAATTTTATCTGCTTTCGTCAGAATAATTTGGTAAACAACAGCACATTCGTCTAAGATTTCCATTATTTCTTCATCGCTGGCTTTTATTCCGTGTCGTGAATCGATCAATAGGAAAACACGTCGCAAATTTTGGCGTCCGCGTAAGTAATCCAAAATCAATTGATCCCATGATTTACGAATTTTCTTGGAAACTGCCGCATAGCCATATCCGGGTAAATCTGCCAAACAAATTCTATCAAGAAGCGTGAAGAAATTTATTTGTTGAGTTCGACCGGGATGTTTGGAAACTCGGGCACAATCTTTGCTACCGACAATCGCATTAATCAAAGATGACTTTCCGACATTAGATCGCCCTACAAACGCCACTTCAGGCATATACAAATTATGCGGAATTTGATCAATAGATGACGCACCGGCTATGAACTTTGGTTCAGCGTTAAAAACCTCTTTGTTCAATGTTTTTCTTCCGATTTTTTCAGTTTAATTGTAGGACTATTATCTGATTTCATCATAATATATTGATGTATCAAAGACAGAATATTGCTGAAAGTCCAATAAATAACCAAACCTGAAGGCAATTGAGCAAACATAAATGTAAACATGATCGGCATTAACAGCATCATACTGGCTTGTGTAGGATCCGAAGAAGCTGCCGGGGTCATTTTCTGCTGCAAGTACATAGAAAGTCCCATTAAAACCGGCCATATTCCGATTTGCAGAAATCCGGGAAGATCGAACGGTAAAAGTCCTCCGAGATTGAGCAACAACACAGGATCAGGAAGCGATAAATCGGAAATCCAACCATAAAACGGCGCCTGTCTCATTTCTATTGAGATATACAATATTTTATATAGCGCAAATAACACAGGTGATTGCAACAAAGCAGGCAAACAACCTCCTACAGGACTTATTCCTTCCTTTTGATATATCTCTGATACAGCTTGTCCCAGTTTCACCTTGTCATTGGCATATTTTCGCTGAAGTTCCTGAATTTTCGGCTGAATATATTTCATGCGGTTCATAGATTTATACGATTTCTGCGCAAGAGGAAGTAATAGCAATTTGATAATCAAAGTCAGTATAAGAATTCCTAATCCCATACTTCCAACTGTATCTTTTATAAATACCAAAGAATATAAGAGCGGCTTCGTAAGGATATACAAGTAACCAAAATCAATTGCTAAATCAAAATGTTTTACGTCCAATTTATTTTCGTACATATCCAGCGTTTTGATTTCTTTTGCACCGAGAAATATGTGATAAGTCCTGCTGATTTCCTCTGATGGAGCAACTGTAAATGCCATGCTTCTGCTATCAACATTGTATATATCTTTATTTGCATCTGCTGTATATGAATATGAAACATTTAAATTCGCATCTTTTTCAGGAATAAACGCGACAAGCCAATATTTATCGGTAATTCCAAACCAGCCGCCAGTAGTTTTGTGCTCTATTTTTCCTTTCTTAACAATGTCCTTATAACTGATTTCTTCGAGCTTGCCATCTAAATAACCGAGAGGACCTTCATATGCCGACCAAGTATTGGTGTAATCCTTCTCAAATTCTCTGTGAATTTGCGTAAATGATCGTAATGATATCGGATGATCTCCGTAATTCCGTACCTTATCAACAATAGTCATAACATAGTTTTCATCAACAGATATTTGCCGTTCAAATGCTAATCCGCTTTTGTTATCCCATGTTACTGTTATAGGCGTATTTTCAGTTAACTCTTTTGATTTCGTTTCCCAAATCGTATCATTATCAGGAAGAGCTATGTTAGGATTATCCGAAGACCAACCTAAACTCGCATAATATTTTCTGTCATCATCTAATTTTCCGAAAACTGAAACATTTTCTAATTTGTCATCTTCTTTGTAGTTCTTCAACAAAACATTATTAAACTGCATTCCGAGAGTAGAAATAATTCCTCTCAGTTTTTTAGAATTAATACGAATTTCTACAGCTTTTATTGGATCATTTGAAATGGCAAATGTTCTCGGAGCAGATCTTGCAGAAACCAGCATTTCTTCTGTGGTAGTACCGTTTATCGCAATTGGTGTTTGTTGCTGTTGTTGTTCGCTTATTATATTTTGATTTCTTATGTTTTGATTTTCGAAAAAATACGGATAACCAATCATTATTAATACAGAAATAGCAAAAAATATCAGTACATTGCGTTTATCTTCATCCATACGGAACTCTCCAAAAACTTTTGCGATACTATGATGCCCGATTGTACAGCATCATTGCTTTTTTTCAAAAAAAATTCTTGTTTTGTATAAAGTATTGCCGTCACAAATGCAGAAAGATAATCAATACTTTTATTAACATGTTATTAACTAAACTTCATTAAACTTTTATTTCATCGAGATCTATGTATGTGAGAAATAAGTTCTATTGTAAGAAATTAATAATTAGTAAAGGTGATTAAAAATGTACAAGGAAACATTAGTTATAAAGATGAAAGTAACCCCTTACGGTGGGGGGGGGTACTGAACCTGAATTTTCAGGGAAAATAGGAAAATCTACAAAACTTCATCAAAACGTTGGTATTTTTTCAAACTTTAGTATTCTTCTAAAAAACATAGTCCTTTTTTCCCGATTTTTCCGTAAATTTTCTTCATACTCTTGCAATCATGGCGGAATTTTAATCGAATTCGCGTTTTCTGTTCCCATTGTTATATTACTTTTGTATTTTGTTAATGATCATTATCGTTTTTATGAACTCAAAAATAAGGCGAGAACATCTGCGTACCTTGCCGCAGGTATGGTTCAGCAATTAGGAAACAAAAGAACTAATAAACAGTTAACAAAAAACGATATTGCAAGAATAACATATGCCAGTTGTCTTAATTTCTTTCATAATAATTCAATGTTTAGACCATGGCCATTTGGTTTATATGTTGTTATGGACATTACTTATGTAAAAAGAATTACTGATGATAATTACCAATACCAATTTGTTTGGACCGCAACAACGGCTGGTACTAGACCGGAGGAAATGAATTATTACCTTGGCTCCCTAGAAACAAAAACAAAATCTGAAATAGCACAATTAAAATCTGACTTGATATGTGAAAGAAACGGTGATGAAAGAATACGAATATTATATTGTTATAGAAATTATGGATTTAGTAAAAAAAAATTGGGGTTATTTATCCTAAATCCAAAAATAAATGTCGTTGGAACGATATGGGAAAGTGAATTAATTATCACACCAAAACCAGGATTGTTTCCGGTAACAAAATGATATTATCTTGATAATGTTATCTTGCTCATAATTACGAAAATCATTTGATATCTAAAGGAATAATTCCTCGCCGCTTGCAGCACATAATATAAACATGAGCGAATACATATAATACATATAATATAAGAAGTGTAATAATGTATCACTTAGTATTTGCTTGCGAAGTACCGAAGAGTAGTGTTTAAAGGGCAAGTAGATGAAAAATTGAAAGATATCTGCTTGGAAAAAGAGGTATGAGATAAAATTTTTGGAAATAGGAAAAGACAAAGATCATGTACATTGGGGTTATTGCGAAAGTAGAAAATGACATTTTTGAGAATCTGATTATCAGGGATAATAAATAGTACAAAATTACTTTCGCAAGAGATCTATTTTTTAATACAATCCGTTTTTAATACAATCCGTACCGAAGATAAAAAGCATAACAGCTCGTGAGATATTCAGAAAATACCCTGACATTAAAAAGATACTGTAAAAAGATACTGTGGGAAGGAGAATTTTAAACAGATGGGTATTTTGTAAACACAGTGAGCAAACACGGGAATGAACACGTGATAGAAAAATACATAAAAGATCAGTGTAAACAGTATAAATTGCTTCACAAAGACTATCAGCTTCGTATCTTTTTATAACCATACACACTGCTTGTGGTGGGGATCCTTTCTTTATTGATGATAAGAGTTATTGGTATTAATCTATTTTTAAGAAATTTTTTGTAGACTTAAAAAAAATAGGGAATTAAAAATGCCTGAAAACAAATTATTCGTAAAAGCAACCCCTGACGGGGGGGGG
>CAJOEB010000078.1 GCA_905233775.1 uncultured Alphaproteobacteria bacterium
TAAATAATAAAAATCTATTTTACTATCAAATATTATTCTTATTTTTATAAAAAGAACTACTTTAAATTTGCTTTAGTACACTAAATAATAAATCATTCTCCTAATACAGCTAAAATTGCAGCTAAATCCTCTTCTGTTTCAGGTTCATGTTCAATTTGATTTATATGGTCACCTAGAGAAAGAAAACTATCTTGAAAATTCATTCTATATTGTATCATGTCGTCTAATCCATCGCCAAGAATTGATGAATAATCTACATCTTCAGTTTCTATAAAAGATACATATCCTTTTTTATTGGCCAGTAACCGTTTAGCAAACTTTAAAGAATCAACATCTTTCCAACTGCTCGTTCCTTTTTTATAATATACTTCACCAAGCATTTGAGCAAATTTATCAACATCTTCTCTTATCTGAGTACTAAAAACTTTTGTTGATGCTCCCGGTTCTTCTTTAAAGTCTGTTCCACCGTAACAGCTTAAAAAGGCATCTGCCATATGAGATTCTTCACGTATTTCACGCAAGTTTTGTAAAAGCGTTGTTGGTGCAGTACCGTCAGTTTTTGCAGTTTCAATAATATCTAGAAAAGCTTGATCAGCTGCCTGGCTCAAAAAAGATATAAAAAAGACAAAAAAACAAAATTTTCTCATTACCTACCTCCTTTAAGTTATTCTAAAAACCACGCCAACCTATAAATCCTTCTAGTTTTACCGGAATGCTATCTAAATCAATGTGAACACCAATAAACTCTGCTTCTTCTTGAATTAATTTCACCAATCCAACCGGAACGTTAAAAAAACGTTTAGAGGTATGAGTACATCTCACATTAAAGCCTCTCTTACTTAATACATAAGCTCCTTCACTACATTTATTATAATGAAGATGCCCATTGTTCACAATTATCCCAGTTATATTTTGAAATTCGCTAAATCCGTTAAATATTTCCGGAAGTAACAAAACATAAGTGGTATCTACTCCTTTTTTTCTTAGAATAGGAATAATCTCATCGAAGTCGTCTCTCAGATCAGATGTTAAAACCATAGTAAAATGATGACTCATTTCGTGTAATAACTTGATGTCATCATCAAAATCTTGTTTTTCTGCTGCATATGAATGAACAAAATGTCGAAAACTCGCACCTATACGACTACCTAATGAAGTACTGGTAATACAATAAGCTGACAAAGGAGCCGGTGATAGGTATATAACATAAGAATGTGTACTACGGTTATAGCGATATTCACTTCGCGCTCCTATCTCTATCGCAAACATTTTTTCACGCAAAAAAGGTAATACGCTTTTTACTGAATTAGCGACATCACTATTCCAAAAAAGATTCATACGAAATATCAACGATGCTTTATTATCCGTAAAAGTGTTTGTTGTAAGAATATCTTCAGGAACTGCTGGAAGAAAAATTACAGGATTATCTTTTAATGTTTGAAAAAGAGCCATACCATTTTCAGGCTTGATGACATCACTAAAACTTCTTTCTTGTACTCCTAATGTTTTATATAAATGTACTATTTTCTTTGCTTTTTCTATCATTGCTTGTGGCGTTACCACTTTGTCCACAGGAATAGAATCGACAAAAGATTCCAGAGAATTTGCACATTCAACATATGGATTTATCATAGCTGCCATTGTGCGAAGTGTAGTCGCTCCACATGGGTCAGATGCTATAGTTAACAACTGTGTATTGATTGTTGCATTTAAACTTGTTGCGTTTTTACAGCCAATTTTAAATTTTTCAACTAAAGGAGCGTTATTAATACTCGCTATGTCTGTAAGGTATTTGTGTTCACATTCTTTGAGTGTTGATACAAATTCAGTCATCGTACCTTCAGCCAAAGAAAATAAGTTTATGAAAAAAAAATATATCCAAAAACTTTCATAAATACCGCTCAAACAACTTAATAACACTACCTATAAAGATAATAGCATTTATAATGCATAGCCACAACTGTAAGTTTTGTATTTTTTTGTTTTTATTTCAATCTATGCGATAATATGCTGATTACATATTTTAAAAATATTAAAAATATCTTTATTGGTTGTTACAATTATTATAAATTATTATTAGATAACTTATTTTTTCCGGAGATATCTGCTAATGTCCTATTCAATTGCTCTCTTTGTGGTGTTATTTGTTATCGTATGGATCATGCATAAACCGTTTGATGTTCATTCCAGTAAAACATGGGTAAATAAATTTCATTGTATATTGGAAGATGTATTAATAATACAATTTATGATTATTCTGAATGAATATTTCAAACTTATCAAATAGTTTAAGTCATATTATTTATATAATATTATATAATGCTATAACAAATATAACAATAATATAACAATTGCTATATACTATATAATATTAGTATTAGTTTTCTTTTTGATTGTCTTCATTGTTTATTTTTTGTGCTGCAAAAATAGATTCTCGAATTTGGGAAGCTAAATCAGCGACGTTTCCCGGAGAATGTGGCACGAAAATAACGTTCGATTTCGAACTTGAACCGATCTCTTTTAATGTATCAATATATTGAATAAGCAAAACCATATCCATCACATGCGAAGCTTGAGTCCCAGGCAATTGTTTAACGAATTCCTCAACAGATTGTCCCAATCCTTCAATAATCGCTTGTCGCTGTCCTGCAATGCCTTTTCCGTGCAACATACTTGCTTCTGCTTCAGCTTCTGCTTGCTTGACCTTGAGGATTTTTTCGGCTTCCCCCTTTTCTGTTGCAGCTACGCGCAATCTTTGGGCTGTATTTATTTCATTCATTGCGGCTTTTACGTTTTGATCAGGATTAATATCTGTAACAAGTGTTTCAATTATACCATACCCGAATTCAGACATAGGTTTTGACAGTTCTACTTTTACTGCGTCGGCGATATCATCCTTTTTGGAGAAAACATCATCAAGAGTAAGCTTCGGTACCTGTGCTCTAACCAGATCAAACACGAAAGCCTTGATTTGATGTTCAGGATTTTGAAGAGCATAACATGCTTCAAAAACCTTTTCGGGAAGCACTTTATATTGAACGGCCACAACAACATTTACAAATACGTTATCCAGTGTTTTTGTTTCAACTGAAACGCCTAACTGATTAATTCTAAATGATAATCTCGCGACAATATCATCTATTATAGGCAGTTTCCAATGTAATCCAGGACTTGCAACTCGCTTAAATTTACCTAAACGCTCGATAACAGCGCAACTTTGCTGTCTAACAACAAAAAAACTGCCAATCAATGCCAGAAACAACAGTACTAAAATTGGTCCAAAGAAATCTAAGTTCATAAATTAATACTCCTATTTCATTTTTACTTGTTCAAAAATCAGTACTTTCATTAATTAGTGTCTTCATTTATTTCTCATTATTATCACCATTATCACTTGTCGATTTCATCAATCTTTGCCACCAACCACTTTTCTTGCTTTTCTTTTCAGTGGTTGGCATTACTCCTTCTTCCTTTTTTCTGGAAGATACAACGCCTTTTTCCAGTTCGCGATATGTTTCTATTAGGTTATCTATTTCTCTTTTTTGCCGCATAAGTTCATCATTATTATTAATGTTGCTATATGCAGTAACACTATCATCATTGCTACTATTTATAGATTCTGCTTCTTTAGTGTTCGCAACTTTTTTCGTAGATTGCATAACAGCTTCTTCATTTTTCTTTGGTGTTATATCAAATACAGGCGTAGATGATGATGAAGTTGAATTATTAGAATCATCAGATGATATATTTTTTTTCTTACCACGAGACCAATTCTTTCGTCTGTTAATCTGTTTTGTGGTATATGTTGATTTAGGTTGAATAACTACTTCTTCATCTTCTTGCACATCATTTTCTTCTTTTTTCAGTTCTACAGAAAGATTCTTAGAAAGATTATTCGCAGTCTCCGTCTTTGTTCTATCTGCTAATTGTAAAGAAGACTTTCGCATTTTTCCGTTAAATCTGTTACTGTTTTTCTTCTTGTTATTACTGTTATTATAATTTTTTGTTTTATCAGTATCTGTTTGTGCTTCAATCACTCTATCTTCATCATTATCTTCACGAACAATCGGTTTCATTACATGAGCTATTTTAAAATCTGACGCAGAAATCTTAGGATCAATCATAAATTTTACTTTTAATCCTCGCTGCTCAATACTTGAAATAAAATCCTTTTTATTATTGAGAAGATACAACGCCACATCTGTAGACAATGTAACAGTTACTTCCGACAGATCCAATGCCATACAAGTTTCTTCGATTTTTCTGAGAATTTGCAGAGCAATTGATTCATCTGACCAAATAGAACCAGTACCGTTACAATGGGGACACGTAATCATATTTGCATCTGCAATACTCGAACGCAATCGTTGACGTGAAAACTCCAGCAAACCAAATCCGCTGATTGTTCCAACTTGAATTCTGGCTTTATCTTCTTTCAGAGCTTCACGCAAACAACGTTCTACCTGAGTATTGCTACGTTTGTCTTCCATGTCTATAAAATCGACGACGATAAGACCAGCCAAATCTCGCAAACGACACTGACGCGCAATTTCAACAGCTGCTTCCAAATTGGTTTTTATTGCAGTTCCGGAGATATCTCGCGCTCTTGTTGATCTACCTGAGTTAACATCTATGGAAACAAGAGCTTCTGTAGGATTTATAACAAGATATCCGCCTGAAGGAAGATCAACACGAGTAGAATAAATCTGATTTACTTGGTTCATTAATGTTAAACTTACTAAATAACGGCAGTTTTTTGTCGTCGTAAAGTTTGACTTTCTTAGCATGACTTGGCATTAGTTTTCTGACCAAATCTTTAGTGAACTTGTAACCGGTCTCTCCCTCTACAACAATGGATTCGATGTCACGAGAGTATAAGTCGCGTATAGCTCGCTTTATAATATTCGCTTCTTCATAAATCAAACTTGGTGCAGTGGATTTTAACGTCGTATTACGAATTTCATCCCATAATTTTTTTAGATATTCGAAATCTTTTCTTATCTCTAATTTAGAATGACCAATACCAGCTGTTCGAATAACGGTACTTCCGTTTTCT
>CAJOEB010000079.1 GCA_905233775.1 uncultured Alphaproteobacteria bacterium
AAACAAAATATGGTATTTCTCAGCGCAGTTATCCGAACTTGAATATTCGGCAATTAAGCCTCAAAGATGCGGAAAAAATCTACTTTTGCGACTACTGGCAGAAAGGGAAATTCGAGCAAATTCCTGATGAAAATGTTGCGACTCAACTATTTGATTTATCTGTGAATTTAGGAATTCGAGCCTCTACGATCGTTCTACAGCGTGCCTTGCGTTCGGTGGGTATAAATGTCCAGGAAGATGGTTTATTTGGCCCTCAGACGCTTTCTGCGACGATTTTTTGTTGCAACCCTAAAAATGCTAAAAATAGAGCAAAAATGCTGATAACAGCTCTAAAATCCGAAGCTGCCGGATATTATCGACTGATTGCAGCTAAAAATCCTCAGCAACAGAAGTTTCTGAATGGTTGGCTCAATCGTGCATACAGACAAATTAATTAGGGAGAAAAAAGAAAATGGAAAATTTAAAATCAATCATTGAAAATGAGAAAGTTAAAGGTGCAATCGCTATTCTTGCAGCTGTGATAATGTGGTTTACTCCAACGCATATTGATGTTGTTATAGAAGCTTTACTTGCGGCATTTGGCATCCAAAAATTAGTATTGAAAAAAAATGAGTAGGGAGGCTGTGCTATTCGAAACTTTTCCAAATATAAAAGGCGCGCTTGCGTAAGCGATTGATAATTTTCTGGGAAAAAACATGAATATTCCCACAAGGAAAGTCGTGAAATTTAAACCAGGAAAAGGATTGAAGCAAGCTGTATTTTTCTCTTCTTGTTTTTATTAAATATTGCTATTCTAAAAATGCGAATTTTTATTTTATGCAATATTTGAAGGCTTGACAACTAAATGTTAAAGTAGTATACTATCATATGCAGGTTAAAGAGAGCAGGTAAAATTATGAAGAATTTTTTAAGATTTATTTTTTGCTTTTTTGTTGTAAACGCTTTTGGGGTAGAAGCTATGGATTGGGTGTATGACTACAATTCAATGTATCGAAATACCAGTAAGGAAAGTAAGGTACAAGAAATTTCAACCATTGCATTAAGCGCAGGAGAAATAACAGATGAATCAAAAATAAGAGAGGCTGCTTTTTCTGGAGATTATGTAGCTCAGTATCTATTAGCCCAACAAGCTGGAGGAAAAGCTAGATCAGTGAAGAATGGTGAACAGAGGGCTCTTTTAAAAGAAAAAGCTATTTTTTTGTCGATATCTGCGATACGAGGTGGCTATTGGAAAAGTATCGAGGAGATTAACAGCGTTCTGCCGGAAAAGTTAAATGTATCAGAGTATGAAGATTTTTCAGCCATACAAAGATTAGTTGATTTAATTTACAAAGATCTATAATTGAGATGCGCGTATAGATATGAAATGTTTGAATATGTTAAAGAAGAGAGTTTGTATTAATTTTATATGCTTTGTATGGGCTATTGTTGCATGTTTTTCACCAATATCGGCAATGGAGTATAGGGAAACTTGGACTGATAGTAACAAGGTTTTATCTAAACGAGACTTGTTTCCTTTTCATTTACATGCTTCTGAGGATGTTGTGAGAGCTCAACGTTTTTGTTCAGACAAGAGCTCGAATGTAGCTGCTTTTGCAATTTCTTTACATAATCCTGATGGTTCTGTAGTAGTTGTAGCGCAGCTGCCTTATGTTGTGTCTAGCGGTGATCAAAAAGCCACTGGTAGTGGAATTTCTACTGTATTGGTTAAGGAAATGTTTCTAAAATCATATGATGGCTTATCTCCTTTAGATGCAGAGA
Source organism: uncultured Alphaproteobacteria bacterium (assembly GCA_905233775.1). Classification (GTDB taxonomy): domain Bacteria; phylum Pseudomonadota; class Alphaproteobacteria; order UBA3830; family UBA3830; genus BNWE01. The sequence goes on from CAJOEB010000079.1 coordinate 1,762, forward strand.
TACAATTTATAAGATTTGTTAGAGAAACAAATAGCTATCGTGAATTAGAAGAACTTGAACAAGTGTTAGCTGATAGAAAGAAGGCTATGCGTGGACTTTTAGTAGCTCCGGACTTAACCTTTAGTTCTAGACCAGAAGATCAGCCGAAAGATAAATTATTAGGATCTATTCTTCATTGCGAACAAGCGATTGTAGCAAAAAGCGTATTGAGTAAACAATTTTTAGCTAATTGGATAGGTAATAATTTTGAAACATGTTCTTTTGAAAAGGGATCTTTCTTATCATTTGATATTATTACATACAATGATATGTGCCCGAAATGCTTTTCTACATGTTTAAATGTCAGAGAAAGATTAGAAGAAAGTATTAATGCGATATTGCAAGAAAAATACGCGTCAAAATTAAAAGAGTCATTGCCGCTTAGAATATTTATATCATCTTTTCGTCCTTATGCTGTAGATGCAGATCAACATACCAGAGTTTGCAGTGCATGTAAGACCAAGAAGGTTTGCTCAGATTACATGGTTTTTCATAATCATCTTCCTTTCATAGGATACAAAGTTAATTTAGATGCGCCAATATTACAATTTTTTAATCCATGGGTTGCATCGTATGTTACAAGTTTCGAGATCATGAATTTTATTGACGCTATATTGAAAAATAGACTCACTATTGGAGACAGCAAAGTTTCAGCAGATCATGAAAGTGTGTTAAAGTGCATAGATTTTTCAAAAACTCCAGAGTGTGTACTAGGGTTAAGTCCCGCTGCTAAAGAAAAAATAGAAGAATATAAGGCTAAATTAACTGCTACATTAGGAATGATTGATATTACTATAAAAAGTCTTAAATAGATTTAAATACTCATCCTGCTTCATAAAACCTATCAAGTTACTAAATGTTATGCCAGTTTAGGACTCGTGGTGTTGGAGTTTGTGGTAAAAACAAGAAGAGAAGTATAATTTAAAGAAGGATGAGGGCCAGTTTGGTTGTATTTTTCAACTAATAATACATGTGATCAGATATCTCTGCTTCTCGATACGATAGCCTTACTTTTTTTCCCTTGATTTACTGATATTTTTATCTTTCTCAGCTCCAATATAAAATTTTGTTCTTAACTAGATTAGGTTGATAATCTGAGCAAAAATGCTAAGGCGTTGTGTAATCAAAATAAGAATTTTTCAAGGTTAATGTATCGCTTATTTATGTCTTTAAGTCAAATTATCTATCATAAAAAAGTGCTTTTTATTTCATTTCATTAATCGCCTTCAGAATATCGATTCCCTCTTCCTGAGAAGCAACATTCATATGTATTAAGAAACACTTGTATAAAATTATGGCTGGCAGGTCGAAGCACTGAGTCACTGTTAATCTGAAGATTTTGTTCTGAAAGAAACGGTAGGTTTCTGCGTACTTGCTTTTATCATCTTCAGAAACTTTTCCCGTAAGTAAGATATTTAAGAAACCCTGATCCTTACCCTGCATCGCGATTCTCAAATTCTTTTCATTTATAAAACCGCAGTTGTTTAATCCATGAATAAGTCTATCAATTGTAAAGCATAGATCCTTCAGTTTTGCATCTCCATGTTGTTCATGAAATCTAAGATTTTCGCGAAGAGCCTTAAGAAGCAAAATGATCGTAATGAATTTATCTTGTCCGAAAATAAGCTGACTTAAATTATCTTCATTCTCGAAAGTCATTATGGCACCTATAAGAAATTGATTTTCTAATTCGTTAAATTCAAGGCAATTGCTCTTTTTATGAAAAGCAAAATCTACTAACTTATTCCAAAAGATCCTACACTGTGTTGATGTCCAAGTATAATTATCAGATACTGAAAACCCATCTGGCTCATTCAAAATTCCGTAAATAGTTTGTTTATTCATATTAGTCATTGTTTCACCTGTATTCTTTAATCGTGAGTTATATATTGCTTGCTAATGTCTTTAAGTCAAATCATTTGTTGAAAAAAATCGGTGTTTTCTCATTTTTACATTGAAAACGTCTCAGGTAAATGTTGCAAAAATATTGAGAACTTGAAATTAGCGTGATATGCTTTGTAAAAGTTTTTGTATGAGGAGTCTCACAATGAATAAATCGGAATTAGTAAAAGCGATTTCTGAAAAATCTGGATCAACGATTAGAAATACCGAGAAATTTTTAGATTCCTTTGTAGAAACAATAACTGAATCAATGAAAAAAGGCGATGACGTCACATTAGTTGGCTTTGGAACATTTTCTGTAGCTGAAAGGGCTGAAAGAATCGGTCGCAATTTTAAAACAGGAAAGAACGTTACAATTCCAGCATCTAAAACTGTAAAATTTAAGACAGGGAAAACTCTTAAAGATGCTGTAAAGTAAATTATTGTTTTTATACTTATAGTGGAAGTCTTTTATTGGCTTCCATTTTTTTTATTCTTTATCAACAAGTTGAAAAAGATATGTTTGTGCTATTTATAATGGCGCAATTTTAGATTGTTTTTGCTGTTTTATATTTGCAATCCATAATTGTTTTTTGATAATGTTTTTATAGATAGGATAAAAAAGGAGTGGTATGCCAAAGAACAAGATAATAAATATTGGTAGTATGTCGTTTTCTGAGCAAGAATTATTAATTGTAAGTGTTCTTATGAAAAGTCCCTCTTATAAAGAGATTTCAAAGGAAACTGGAATATCATTAAGGATGGTTGGAAGTTATATCGCAACCTTGATGAAAAAGACGCACGCATCTTCAAAGGAAGAGTTGATTGAATTTTTTCGAAATTCACAAGAGCATGATATAAAGGAAGAGATTGAGGAAATAAAAAAACGAGAGTATCTTTTATCTGTATCTACAAAAAAATCCAGATTGTTCTATATGGTTTCTGCTGTTTCAATAG
>CAJOEB010000080.1 GCA_905233775.1 uncultured Alphaproteobacteria bacterium
TTTGAATAATCGGCTCCATTATTTAACGGTGTTCCCTGATGATCTTTTGCAATAAAATAAGGTTGCATCGCATCTTTAGGCCATTTTTCCCACTTTAATTTATCCAATATTACTTTTTCATCTTTTTTGAAACTTCCTGAAACAAACAAAACAAAATCCGGCTTCTTTTTCTTTTTATCTTGTTTCACCATAAGAGGGATTTCGGGCATAGAAATTTCTTTATTAGCTGTTTGTTGATTAGGAGATATAGCACCAGGCATAAGCCATTTAACCAACGCAGTAACTACGAGAGCTATAACTGTAGCAATAACTATTGGAAGAGCATCTTTTTTATTCATAACATCACCTAGACAACAAATTCTCCAATATCACACAAAATCCACCATAGGCTAAAGCAACGCCATACGGTATTTCTTGTCGCCATACGCTTGTAACATGATAAGTCAATACAGCGCTTCTATTACTGATCCTACTCAAAGAAAGTAAAACAATATTTAATAAAAATATTTTTTTCCTCTTTTTTCTAAAATTTAGTAGTTGTGTTACGATTTTCTTACGAAAAATGAAGATATATTGACCAAATAATACGTAAGTAAGAGATAATATAACTCCACCGAATGAAACGCCTACCAGAAATGTAGATAGTTGTCCTTCAGCAAGTAGGATCAACGGAAATATGAGTTTTACATCTCCTCCGCCAATTAAATTGAGATGGTTTAATGCTAAAGTTACCAAGAATATCGCTATAGCAACGGCGAGAGTATAAAGTATATCATTTCCGAGAATACCGCAGAAACATGAAACTAGATATAAGCCGAAAAGAGCGCAAACAGGTTCGTCTTCTATCCTGAAGAACAGGAAATCATTTAAGGCGATTATTAGCAGTATTATCCCAAATAAAACCCAAACTAACAAAATACACATTCCTTCATAACGGACGATACTTATTTTTTGGAAGACTAACATCAGTAAAGTAAAAAAGACGTTAACTTTAATAATAAACAGATCAAAAACCAGTTTTTTTTGAAATAAAATTGTAATAATCTGTTGAAGTAGTGTTTATTGTAGTTAATTGTAGTTATTAATAGTGTTAGTTTTATTTGTAAAAGGGAGAATTTGAATATGCCCATGTTTTCCTTCAATAAGTCCTCCTATGAATCAAGGTTGATGCAGTTGCTGCAAGAGAATTTTTTCAGGGTTTCCTGGAGAAATAAAGTTATTGCGAAGTGGGCTGCTGGCCGACTTGGTTATAAAGGCGATGAGATGAATTCGTACGTGAGGAATTTTATTTTCGCATGTCTTGCAGTTCCGAATGACAGAAAAATGATAGACAGGATTTTGGCTGATTTTAAGGCGGCACGCATTCCGATTACAGAAGAGGATATCGTACATAAAATAAAATCTGTAGAAGAGCGAATGAAAAATAAGATAGTGATGGCGGATAATGCTAACTAAATTGGTATATGACAAAGATATAGCGACTTTAACTTTAGATAATCCAAAAAAGCTGAATGCTTTATCTTCGGATTTTGTTGAAGAAATTTACGAGCGAATTACTTCCCTAAAAAAGGAGACAAAGGTTCTTATTATTACATCAGGAAGTCCAAAAGCTTTTGCTGCCGGTGTGAATGTTCAGGAAATCCATGATAACACATATGAGAGCGCATATTTGAATGATTTTATCAATCGGAAATGGGAAGCTGTGGCGAATGTAAAAATTCCCGTGATTGCTGCGGTTTCTGGGTATGCTCTTGGCGGTGGATTTGAGCTTGCGCTTATGTGCGACGTAATAGTGGCATCAAAAAGTGCTGTTTTTGGTTTTCCGGAAGTAAATTTGGGAATAATGCCGGGAATGGGTGGTACACAATTTTTGACGCGAACAGTCGGAACAAAGATTGCAAGCGAGCTTCTTATGACAGGGAGATTTGTTGGTGCGGAAGAAGCTCTAAGTCTTGGTCTTATCAATTATTTAGCAGAAAATGACAGCGAGATGATGTTGAAAGCGCAAAATATGGCTGTTGAAATATCCAAAAAATCCATAATGAGTACTCGTATCATAAAGGAGGCAATTCGTTTGTCTCAGGATGTGGGGTTATCTCAGGGAATAAAATCAGAAAGGCAGATGTTTCGTTCACTTTTTTCTACAAGTTTCAAGCAAAAGGGGACAGAGGCGTTTCTGAATAAAAAGAAGTAAAAAAGGAGTTATTGCGAAAGTCGAAAAATATCATTTTTAAGAATCTGATTATCAGAAGCAGCAAATATCAAAAAATTACTTTCGCAAGACATCTAAGGAATAGAGACTCAAAGTCTTTTAGTATTATTTAGTATTGCTTTGTGTGTTGTTCTGGTTATGTTGTAATAAGGAGCTGATATGGCAGTAGTTACACCAATTGAGGGATCTGTTGCGCTAACTAATCAAAAGGAACTTGTTGCACAGCTGAAAACAGCTCTTGGCGAATCTGATCTTGTTCTGAAATCATTACACGGCATTGAAAAGATATCAGATTTGTTTGAGTTTAGAGTGGTTTTTCAGTCGAAAAATGCATCTTTGGATCAAGATAAAGCTCTTGGAACGAGTTTTACAATAAAAATAAAGGCTGATAAAGAAGAGCGTATAATAAACGGTATTGTTGCGGAATTTTCTCAAGGAGCGACAAAAGCGGAAAACGCAGTTGAGGTTACCGAATATATAGCGGTTTTGCGTCCTAAACTGTGGTATCTGACATTAGACAGAAATTATCTGATTTTTCAAAAGCAAAAAGCGATCGATATCATCAAAAAAGTTTTGAAAGACGGCGGTGTTACAGAAGTTGATGACAAAACAAAATCTCGTGGAAAAGTGGAGCGTGAGTATTGTGTACAATACGGAGAAAGCAGCTTCAATTTTATATCGCGTCTTATGGAAGATGAGGGAATTTTCTACTTTTTTGATCATTCTGACGGCAAACATACGTTAGTTTTGGCGGATAGCTCGAGTGCGCATAAGCCGATTACAGGAGCAAAAAAAATCAATTTCATACAAGGAGTTCAAAGCATTTTTCCGCTTGGAATTGTGTTTAACACAAGTATGACTACGGCGTTCAATACAGGCGGATATATTACTGCAGACTACAATTACACTATTTCAAAGACAAAACTTTACAGCAAGTTGGATTCTCAGTACAAGAAAGGACCAAAATACTACGAATACCCGGGGAATTTTGCAAAAGCGAAGGAAGGCGATGATATTGCGAAGGTGAGGGTGGAGCAATTTGAAGCGAGCCATTGTTTGCTAAGTGCATCGTCTACGATTCCGAGAATTACGCCCGGATTTGCTCTTGAAATTTCCGGACATCATGCGAAGAAATTTAATGCTGAATTTGTCGCGCATAGTGTTGAACATATTTATGACTTTACAGGGGCGAATGGATACATATATATAAACAATTTTACTGCTTTTCCGAAAAAAACAGAGTTTCGCCCACCGAGAAGGGCAATACATCCGAAAATAGCAGGAACGCAAACGGCGATTGTGGTTTGTTCTTCCGGTGAGGAGATTTTTGTCGGAGAATGCTGTTCTATCAAAGTTCATTTTCATTGGGATCAAATCGGAAAAGAAAAAGATACAGAGGATAGCTCATGCTGGATCCGTGTAATGCAACCGTTGTCCGGCAGTAGTTGGGGACATGTTTTCGTGCCGAGAGTAGGGCAGGAGGTTGTTGTCGCTTTTGTCGGAGGTGATCCGGATCGGCCTATTGTTGTGGGCTGTGTGTATAACGACCAATTTAAGCCGCCGTATACTGATAAAGAGAAAATGCAGTCGGGGGTCAAACTGGCGACGTTTAAAGATTCAGACAGCAAAATGTTCAATGAGGTTCGTTTTAATGATGAGAAAGATAAGCAAGAGATTTATGTACATGCCGAAAAAGATGCATATATCAATATAAAAAATTCTCGAAAAACTGAAATTGAAGAAAGTGATGATACGCTCGATATTTTTAAAGGAAATAGAACAATTACATTGCAAGCGAAAGGCGATGATCCGGCAAATCACACAACAACGCTAACGAAAGGAGATTTTTCATTGACATTGACAGAGGGAAATCAAACGACTTCGCTTGATAAAGGTGATCAAACCACAACACTTAAAGAAGGCAATCTGTCGTGTACTCTGAAAAAAGGGAATATGACGATAGAATTAAGCGATGGTGACTGTACTATCAAGATTGCGGGAAAATTAAGCATAAAAGCGGATAAAGGAATTACAATAGAGTCAGGTGACGCAATTTCGATAACATCAACAAAGGATTTTTCCGTTGAATCGAAAGCGAAAGTCGCTATGAAATCTACGCAAGCATTCAATTGTGAATCAGGAGCAGGCGGAGCATTTGGTATAAAAAGCGGAGCAGGCGGAGCAATAAGCATCACGTCGGGAGCAGGCGGTGCCGTTTCCGTGGAATCAGGAGCGGGTGGTGATTTGAAACTAAAAGGCGGAATGAATTTTAATGCTGAAGCTACACTTAATGCGGAAATCAAAGCAAATGTACAGGCGAAATTCGGCGGAGCAATGGCCGAAGTCGCAGGGCAAGCAATGGCAAAAGTCGGCGGTCCAATGATAACTGTCGGTGGAGGTATGGTTCAACT
>CAJOEB010000081.1 GCA_905233775.1 uncultured Alphaproteobacteria bacterium
TCCTTCAAAGTTTGTACGGTTCGCTCCAACTTCAAAAAATATTTCGTCGTCACTTAACACTCCTTTACGGTCTATCAGTGCTTTTGCCAACGCTCGACTAATTAAGCCTTTACCTATTCCGCCTGAACCTTCAATATAGAAATTTATTCTGCGTTCCGGCATTGGTGCTATCTTGCTGATGTAACGGATTCTGCAACGCTCCAAATATGCAAAATCTTGTTGATATTCATACGGATATTTTTCTATTACTTGTCTTAAAGTCATTCCGTGTAATAGCACATCTGTTCTTATTTGTTCTTTTAAATTTAAGTCTCGTCCATACTTTATTTTGTTTTCGGCTCTCTTATCCAATTCTGCTCGAAACTCAAAATTTGATTGTACTTCGCTATCGTCGTACAAACGTTTTCCCAACATTTGTTGTTTTTCTTGTTCGTGTGTCAAGTATTGTACACAATCTAAAAACGCTCCTGCTCCTTTCGCCGTTTCTACATAATTCTCTGCTATTCCAAACCATTTCGCTATTACACTTATTTCAACAGCACTTGTTCCACATTCAATGACAATATGCCAATGCGGAGGTTTTACTTCTCCTGCAATATGTTCAGGATTTTGTTCCTCATCTAACGCAGAATACACATCCTTATTGTGGCAAATGTATGCCCAGCGTTTTATTGTCTTGTGTGACAATAATGCAAGTTTAATTTTCTCCTCCGTTAACAACACTTCCCCAGTTTCAGGGTGTTTTTCGTACTGCATTATGTTAAAAATTCTCCATTTTGCCATTCTAAAACCTCCATACCAGAATTTCTGGTAAATTTTTGATATAATACCAGTTTTTCTATAAAAAATCAAGAAAATCAGCTGGAAAACTGGTAAAAATACCAAAATACCAGTTCATACCAGCGCGCCCCCACAAGCCCGAAGGGGGCGCGCGCACGCGCATTATATGCAAAAAATACCAGAATACCAATTAACTTCCGAAAAAAGTTTGGAGCTTTTTTTTTTCACTAACTTTTCATTTAAAATTAAGTAAATTTCTTCTCTTTTTCTGTTGTTTTTGGAGTGTAATCAGACATCGCCGCTAACTGTCAAGGACGCTACGCGCCGGCAAGCCGGTTGCCTATCGGCAATCCTTGACATCGCGGCTTGCTGATTTTTTTACACTTAACAACAGAAAAATTTCCTTCTTCCGACGGAAAGTTTATTTCATTTTTCTTAACATAAAAAAACCCGCACATAATGTAATTATGTATAGCGGGGTATACTTTATCAAAATTATGCCATTTTATTGCAACCTGCAATTATTTTGAATTTATGATTAGCCTTAACTTAAGTAATGAATCATTTCAAGTGAAATAACTTCAAATCAACAACTTAAATATAGCTAAACTAAACTTTATTGTTTTTTTATAATTCAATTATTTGTTTTTCTATTTTTCAGTTCTGGTAACTTACTTTCAACCTTAAATATATCGTAGATTTTTCTATCAAGTAGATCCATGACTCTACGATCAAAATTATCTTCTACGTTTAAAATATAACCAGCCGATTTTAATAATTCCATAGCATCCTCAATAGTAAGTCGAAGTGCAAAAACAAATCTTATTGCTATATTTCTTGACGGATGATACTCTTTGTTAATATCTACTAACTTACTATTTTTATCTTTTTCAACGATTGAGTAAAATATTCTATCAGAAATATTTCCAAAACTTAAAATATCTTTTAAATCGTCAGGATTATTCAGATTAAATTCGCGTTCCTGATAACTTGGATGACAAAATTTTTTTATGAAACAATTTAAAGTTTCTATAAAATTTCTACTCTTTAATTTTAATTCAACATGCGATCTTAAAGATTGTTTTGCACGAAATTGATCTACTCCAGCATCTTTTTCTGTCGCTTTAAATTCTTTTACCTCTTTATCTTCGATATAACTTTTAACTGATAAAATTCTACTACATATATCAACAATTTCTTTATCAAAAATCACCAGATAAATATCAAAAGAATCATTGCAATTGAATAGAAAATAGAGACTTTCTTCAATGGCAATTTGAACTGCTTTTTTTACCTCTAATCCATTATTACCACTAGCTAGTATTGGACAAGCAACGCTATGATATCCTTCTTCAAGAGCAAGTTTAAAAGAAGTTTTATAGCATCTGCGAAGAATATCTATTTTACCAACATTAATTTTATCTTCACTCCAAATTGGTGTTACTGCATGAAAAATTTTTTTAGCTTTATCCTTTAAATCAAAGGAATCCGTACTCTTAACGTCGCCTACTTCAATCTTACCAATATTCTTGCGAGCCACCAAAAGTTTTTCACCAGCAGCTAAATGAATTGCTCTGTCTACGCCAAAATTATAATTTGGCTCTGTATCAGCACTGTTAACTATTACATCTACTTTAAAAGGCAACTTTACGATATTTGCACGTATTATTCGAAACATGTTTTTTACCTCTTTACTATAATAGAATATAAAACATCAAGTTACTTGTTAAGTAACACAAAACAATTCAAAAGTCAACAAAAGTTTGCTAGGGGTTGTTGGTAAATTAAAAATGAATAACAGCAGCAGCAAGTAAAACAAAATTTAAAAAGCACACGGATAATTTATCAAAACGAAATGCGATATGCCGATAGTTTTTGATACGTTGGAAAAAACGCTCGATAATGTTGCGTTGCTTGTACAGTTCGCTATCAATTTTGTGCGGTATTTTAAAGTTAATTTTATCAGGAATACAAACTTTAGCTCCGTTTTTTTCAATATAATCACGAATTTTGGAGGAAGAATAGGCTCTGTCCGCAAGTACCTTTTTACCTTCAATTTGTACAGCTTGAAGTAATTCAATGGCGCATTCTGAATCATTAACATTTCCCGCAGTCAATGTGATATTTAACAGTTGGAAATGCTCATTTACGAGTGCGTGTATTTTCGTCGTTTTTCCTCCTCGACTTACTCCTATTGCTTGATTTTTTAAATTTGAACAAGCACTTTGATGAACTTTACAGAACGTGGAATCTATTTCTATTAATCTTGTGTTTTCGCCACTTTTATTGACAATTTGTAAAATTTTTTCAAAAATACCTTGTTTAGACCAACGACGGAATGTGTGATACACACTGTTCCAATTACCGAAATGAGTTGGTAAATCACGCCAGCGTGCTCCACTTTTTAATATCCACAAGATAGCTTTAAAAACGTTCAATGGATTGAGTGTAGGTCTTCCTTTTTTCTTTTGCTTTTCAAATATAAATTTTATTTTGTTCCATTGAGCTTTTGTTAAATCTCTGTGATAAAATAAGTTAGACATAAGCTTTTCCCTACTTTCAATCTTATTTTATCAGAGAATTGCTTGTGTTTTCTATTTTACCTGATTTTACCAACAGCCCCTAGAAAGAAATTGGACTAGTAAGAAAAATTTTGAGATAATAAACTTATCTTAAAGATGACTAAATAACATAAATAACTAGAAGGAGCGTGAACAAGATGATTGAATTGTTGGGACACTTGGCTCATGCAAACTTTATTCGTAAAGGACTTATGGGCGAAGAAGTACATCCTGCTTTAATAAACCATTACAGGGAAAATTTCCAAGACAATATCGAAAATGGTGGACTCACTGACGTTGTCGATAAAGCAGGTGCTGTAATGGAATCTGGTAGTGATTTTCTTGGCTCCATTGGTGGTTTCTTGGAATCAGTATCGAACCTGCTCGGTTAACAATTTGATTTGGAGGTGTAAAAGAATAGACATAGTTATTACTATACTTTTCGGCTAAATACGAAGATTATAACTGAAGAAGGGAGTTGTTTACCGTGAGTAATTTCTCAAAAGGTTTCTGGAAAACGCTCGGTGGAATTACTGCCGGTGTAGTTGTAGTTGTCGCTGCGCCTGTAGTTTTACCCTTAGCAGGTGCTGCCATTGCCAGTGCTGGTGGTGTTGTCGGCGGAGCCGTAGCGGCTGCCGGAGCTACTGGAGCTGGTGGAACTATCGCCGGTATAGCAAGTGCTGTCGGAAGTTCAACCGCAGCTTTAGGAACTACCATAGCAACTGGAGTTGCAAGTAAAGCACTGGCATAAAAACTGCAAAGGAGTAGAAAAAATTATTGCTTAACAAAAAACAAATAAAAAAAAATCAAAACATCGTGCCTTAAATAGGTACGGTGTTTTATTTTTCGAAAAATATTAACCATTTTGTCATGTTGACTTTGTTCTATGACAATCACATCAGACTTACACAAAATGGTTTACGCAGTCATTACCGACATTTTTTTACCACAATCAAAAAATATATCACGGTATACCTGTCTGCGACAGAAACCGAATTTTTTTATTCCCCTTTTGACACAGGAATTATTATTTCTTCTTTTCCTGTCTCCGCATCATACAATACAGTATCTCCAAATTGTTTTCCTAAATCTTTAAATTCTTCATCAATTTCTTCCTTCGTTCCTTGTTGTTGATGTGCCATTATTTCCTTCAACTCGTCGTATTTTTCTACTATCGGTTTTACTCCCATTCCTGTCTTGGCATCGTACAATTCGTGATTATTTCCACATCTGTTCGCTATTCGACGCATATTTGCTCTCAATCCTTGATACATCATATAC
>CAJOEB010000082.1 GCA_905233775.1 uncultured Alphaproteobacteria bacterium
CCTTTGTGATAAATGGAATATTCACGCAGACAATCAGTATTATGCTTAAAACCAATAAATAATTTTGTGCCATTACGTGCGAGAGTTGCGTAATCTGTATAGTCATTTCCTGGTGTGGTTGCGGTTAATGCTTCAGAGAGTTTAAATCCAATTTTCACTTCTAAAGTAATGAATGATTGATCGAATTGTGTAACATGTACTCCAACATTTGTGAGGGGCTGAATACAATTTTTAGTTTCAGTATTAATAGGAAGTTGTGATTTACTTTCTTCCTGAATATGTAAATAGGTATGGTCTCCGTCATTCTCTACGTTCTGGAGAATAGATTTAGCAAGGATTTCAGAAATTGTTCCGATTGGTGATGGTTGAGATGGTGCAAACGTCATTTTTTCTGATAAAATAAAATATTTAATTTGTGGAAAAAATGGCACTCGGAATCTTTCGTAAGATTGGCAAGTTCGTCAAAGGTATTGGAAAAGGTATCGCAAAAGCTCTCCCAGTTGTTGGAAAAATAGCTCAAGCAGCAGCACCCGCACTATCAATGATAAACCCAACTCTAGGTACTGTCGCTAGTGGAGTTGCTACTGGAGCAAATGTTGTGAATGGTATTATAAAGAATGTTAAGAATCAATCACTACCGCAAGCCCAAACACAGGTCGCAGATTCTCCATTTATCAAATTCAAAAAGGCTGAGACAAATACTTCCGTTCCTGGTGTTCCATCGTCATTTCAAGCACCGCCGGCGCATGCGCCTTGGGAAAAACCATCCGCTAGGTGGGCTCGTTCAGCGCCTGAGGTAGAGGATTACGACGACTACGATGAGGTGTAAATTTGAGGTTTCTTCTAGGTACATTTTCTAATATTTTTCCATCTTCACTTTCTAACACATATACTGAACCTTTATTATATATAACCTTATATTTTATCGGTTCTACTTGAGCACGTCTCTTTTTGAATCTATCATTCCTTAAACTTCTTACGAATACTTCTGTACCTATTGGAATTCTATAATATTTTTGTTGTTGTTTGCTATAATTAATAGACCTTAGATTTCTGATTAATAACAGTTCTAGTTCTTCTCTTTCATGTACCATTTTTGGAGTGGCTGGAAATCCTAATATTTGAGATAGAGTTTCATGTCTGGTTTCATTGTATGTTTTAACTATTTGTTGTAGAATCGGCGGTGGTAATTCTTTTCCTTCTAATCCTAAATTAAAAATCATGTCTCTAATAGTTCTAACAACACGGTCCAAAATCGAAGTATGAATGTGTGATGTTTCGTCCGGAGTTTTAGCAATGTGTTTTATATGTGCCCATTCGAAAAACCTTTTAGATTGTATATTTACGTAGGCAGGGTCTTTATCAGTTATAAGAGTTTTAATACCTCGGGGTTTTAAATTTTCATATACTTTTGTAATTTTATGTTGTACCTCTCGCCATGAAAGTTTCTGTCTTGTTTGCTCTAAAGATTCTTCTCTCTCGATAATATTTCCGGGTTCTGCTATCAGATATCTTGTGTTTGCTTCCACGAAGAATAGATACAACATTTTAATAGGTCCTTTAAATTCTATAGTATCCATTAACCATGTGTCTGGTGGGTAAATCAATTTCATTTGGAGATTTAATTGTGGATTCTTAAACTTTGTTAAATTAGACTCTTTTAATCCTGTCAATCCGGATTTGGTCCGAAATGCTTTTTCTAGGTCTAGTTGTGGCAATTTGTCTTGAATCAGAACGGGTGTTGTGCTGCTCGTCATTTTCTAATTCATTAATCTTTTCTATTATGAGGTTTAAACTATCTCTTAGCGTGGTGAAACTTTCAATTATTTTTAGCAATTCTTTCTTAGATTTTAGAACTTCTTCCTCTGCTTTTGGCTTCAGTACTAATTCACCTTTTACAAATGTTATTTTATATCGAATTCCAGAATCTGAAATCTCTATTCTTCTATTTAGCCAGCGAGTGTCTTTAGTGTGTATTATATGTTTTTTCTGTTGGTAGAATTTGGCAAAGTCTTGTAGATTGTTGAAAACGTAATGTTCTTGTGGGAGCACTGTTACAGTACCGCTCATTTATTGTAGATTAAATAGCAAAAATAATGCTAATAATGCTAATATCTACCTCTTTAAAACGACGCAGCAGACGTGCTGCTTTAAGTCCTATCGTTTTAGGACTATCATTTCAGTGCCATCCGGTTTTATATCAAATATTAAAGCTTGGTTTTTAGTCAATGAATAGTATATAGGAAATAGTTCAGCAGTTGTCGAATCAGTGGGTATAAATCGCATAAGATATCGAAAACGATTCGGAGTAAATGACCCAAACAACCAGATTGAATCACAGTTTTCTTTTAATGCTGAATCTATACCTTTTGCATCTTGCATGGTTAGGAAATAAGTAATTTTAGGGTCTCTGTTTTCGAATAATAATCTCCATAATGCGGCATTCTGTGGCGTTCTATGTGCAAATCTATCCAAGCAATCGTCCAATAAAACAATAGTATGATAAACATCGTTCGTAGTAGATAATTCAGAACCTAAAATATTATTTAATTGTTGTTTTGATTCTTCCTCTAAATCATTCAAATCAATGCCCTTGGAAACTATCTCATGAGCTGCATTTTTGGCTTCTGAAACTTCACGAATTGCTTTAACAGCGCCGTCATAATTAACTCTCACTAATGGTATTGGTAAAATTTCTTTGAATAAATCGTAGGTTCTATCCCATACCTTATTTGTAATATAAATCATTTTTGTGTAATGATGGTTCGGAATAAATTTTAATTTCAATACTTCACGAAATACATTATAAGTTTTTCCACTACCTTTTTTGCCTATAAGTAAATTTACTGAATTCCTTCTAAAAAATAGCTCTGGGTGTATTTCTGTTTGGAGGTCATGTGTGAGGTCTCGACCCTTGGAAACTTGGGAAAGTAAATTTAAAGTTTGGCTTGTAATTTCATTCATTAATTAAAAATTTTATTCTAATTAAAAACATGCAAACGCTAACGCAAGCAAATCGAATTATCACTCCCGTAAGTGGTGGTGGGCGTGGTCGTAATCCTGCTTTCCAAGACCCTCAAGTTAGACAAGCTCTAGTTCGTCTTCATTCTCAAGTTAATGCACTTAAACCCCAAGGTTCATTGCTCCGAAGCGATATGTCACAATTTATTGCGAAACCTGTTCTTCAGTATCTTTATCAAAGCCAAAACCCACAAGTGGTAAAAATCTTTAATGGTAACCAACATTCACAACCTCGTAGAGACCAACAAGGACAGGTTCGAAATGGTTCTACATTCTTTACGTGGGCTATAAATGCATTTGCTGGATTGCTCTCAGATATTGTTTTAAATGATAACCTTCAATCTATTATTAGAGGTGATAGAAACACACAGAAGGCACAACGCGCATTTACATCTGGTGGATGGAATGGTTTCAAACGTGTATGCTCTCGTCAAATTGCTGCGTGGTATTTAGTCAATCGCCAACGTGTTTTGAATAACTATGTTGCACAATTCGGAAGTGACCCACAGCAAATGGCTGGTAGATATACACAGAGTCCAGGATTTGGTCGTATTATTCAAGCTGCAACAACTGCTATTGATGGCGGCGATAAATCAGTAGGTGCGATGTTACGTAGAACCAATTCCTTTATGGGTAATTTAATTCCAGTTCCAGGAGGAGGACCGGCAGCAGCTGCTCCGATGGGTGCGCCACAACCTATGGGTGGTTCTTCTTCCTCTTCTTCCTCCGCTTCTGTAAGTGCTCCACCATCACCTCGTCTTGGACCACGAATGTAAATATAATATCTATAATTTATTTTTGAAACTCTCGAGTCGCGAAATAAAGTTTTTATTTCATAAAAATGATTGACACCCAAACTCAAGCGTATGTTGATATGGCGACCGCAATAAATACTATTGCTAATAAACAACCTTCGGAAAATGAATCAGGATTAGACCTTCAGACTCATGCTTTAACTGATATCGCTGAGGGTTTGCAGTATATAGCTGAAAATGGAGTTAGTGCCGCCAGTGCTGATACAGTTGTAGATGGAGCAACTCTTCGAAATGTCAATTTAATAAATCCTACTCTTAGTGATGAATCAGGACCAGATGCTGGATATAGTTTAAATGTTCGTCGTATCATAGATGTTCAGAGAGAGCAAACCATGCAGAATAAAACCTTAGAAAATCCAGTTATAGCAAGTTTAAAACAATCAAGTAATGGAGGAACTATTAACATACCTAGTGTTGCATCTGGTTCAAGTACTTCATTAGTAACAACAGATGGAGAACAAACACTTACAAATAAAACATTAACAACACCTATTATTTCGAATTTCAAAGTAGCCAGTAATGGAGGAATTGCAGAAATACCAAGAGTACCGAATGGCGTTAGTGACTATTTACTCTCAGAAAGCGCGAAACAAATGTTAAGATATAAATCGATTACCGATACATGTAGTTTAAGAGGTTGTTTAGACTATGCACCTGAAAGTGGATTTAAAAAAACATATGACACAGAGGTTATAGATGGACAAGAAGTGGATTTATTTTATTCATTACATTTACCTGAAATCGATAGAGATACAATAATTGCAACTACAACGTTACCAC